>JBDTPD010000437.1:0-4339 GCA_039932855.1 Chitinophagaceae bacterium
AATGGACCTTGGCAAATGGAAAGTATTGAAAAGTAAAGCCATCTACGGAGCGAATGCCAGTGGAAAAAGCAATTTGCTCAAAGCCATGCTTCTTTTTATCCGCTTAGTGAGCGACTCAGTCAGGGATGAACGACTCTTGCAAACCGATATGGTTCCCTTTATTTTTACCAATGATGTGTTACAACCATCTTTCTTCCAGATGATCTTTGTAGTGGACGGTGTCCAATACCGCTATGGCTTTGAGACGAGTGATCAGCTAATCTTGTCCGAGTGGTTATTTGGCACACCAGGAAAAAAAGAAGTGAATTTTTTTACACGTGATGGCCAAGGTATTAAGATCAATGAAAAACAATTTAACGAAGCGGCGAAACTCAAGGAGGCTGTTCGTCCTAATGCATTATTTCTTACGGTGGTGAAAACATTAAATGGAGAGCTGGCTAAAAAACTGGTTGGGTTTATCACCGGCATTATTGCGATTTCCGGATTGGGAGACAAGCAACTCTACGAACGTGCAAGTGAAGCAATCATTCATGAAAAAATGCGTGCTCAAATCGTTAAAATGCTTAAGATGGCCGATGTGGGAATCGATAGCCTATCTCATTTGGAAGTGGATGCCGGAGAACACACACTTCCAAAAAAAGAAAAGGGTCAGCCTACGAAGACTTTTTTCGTCATGACCGGGCATAACCGGCGAGACAAGAAAACCAATGAGATGATCCAAGCTGGCCTGTCTATGGATCTGCATGAGTCAGAAGGAACAAAAAAAATGTTCGAATTAAGTCCAGTGATTCTTACGGCGATGGAAGAAAACCGGCCTCTGATCATGGATGAATTTGATGCTCGTTTTCATCCACTCCTCAGTCAGAAATTGGTTGAACTCTTTAATTCCGAAGTAAATGACAAAAAAACACAATTCATTTTTGCAACGCACGACACCAATTTGTTACAGGCTGACCTGTTACGAAGAGATCAGATTTGCTTTGTGGAAAAAGATAAAGAAGGCGCTAGTCATTTTTATTCGCTCGCGGACTTTAAAGGCGTAAGAAACGATGCCTCTTTTGAAAAAGATTACATTATGGGACGCTACGGTGCAATTCCGTTTATAGGTGATTTCCAAAGCTTATTCGAAACACATGCCTAAACATTCAAGAGCTGTCAAATTCACCGATGCCAAGGCAGAAAAACCGTGGCTGAAACGTACTGCGCCTTCCACTTACTTCATAGAGAGCCGCGAAAAGAAAAAAACTTTTTTAATTGTCTGTGAGGGTTATACAGAACAGTATTACTTCAAGTCTTTTCCTGTTGTCACGGCTGAGGTAAAAACGGTTCCATTGGGTTGTAGTTCAATGACACTAGTAGAGTGTGCTTTGGAAATTCCGAGAATGGAAGACTATGATGAAGTATGGTGCGTCTTTGACAGAGATATCAAACCCGATGAAGCGAATCAAAAACAAGATTTTGATAATGCAATCCATAAAGCGCTTGCTTCTAAGATACACTGTGCCTATTCTAATGATGCTTTTGAATTATGGTTCCTGCTTCACTTTATGTTTATTGAGCAGGAAAAAAGAAGGGAATTTTATTTTGAGCAGCTAAGCAATCGTTGGAATATTAACTATGCAAAAACAGGAAAGAGCGCTGCCTTTGCTCGAACAATTTATCAAAGATTAATAGAAGACCCCTTAGCTAGCCAGCAAACTGCCATTGATTTCGCACGAAAATTACATAAGGATCAAATTGCAAAACCATTTCATAAGCAAAATCCTGTGACAACCGTGTACCAGTTAGTTGAAATACTTAATAAATACCTTAGGCAGTAATTTCAGTTTCAATTTCTACTTTACCCAACAAATACATTGTAAACACATCTCAGGTTGGCAATGTGCTCTGTCAATACATTTTAGAGCCGAGTGAATACCAAAAGAAAATTAAATAAAGCTTGGGAGTTACACTATATGGTTATTTCAGGATTAAATAATATCATTTTCCGGGCACTTGATCCGCAAAACATGTTCACTCCTCACATTGATACACAAAAAGTGAACAAGATAGAATAACGAGCATTTTGATATCATCACCTTCAACATCTAATCATTCCCAGACTTTGGCCGCTTTTCAAAAGAATAGTAACCCGCATAAAAAATTACCCAGGCAAGTAGGAAATAAATCAGGCAGATCAATGTCAGCGTATTGGAAAGCACAAAGAAATACTGCACACACATCACGACAAGAATAGCTTTGAGGTATTCCACCATCGTGAAATCCTGCAGGAAAGAAATGCTGTTTAGTAACAGTACCAGCGCAAAGCCGGTAAAAACATAATTAACGGCATCGGCAACATGGAGATGATCCGGCGTCAGCATTACAATAGTGATGCATTCCGGTATGAACAGGATGGCATAGATGACCAGGTAGTCCAACCAACGGCGAATCCGGGAAACCGCAGCGCCTCTGTAGCATATTAGCAGCCTATTATGATGGCCGGATCAGGAGATGTGTGGACGGGTAAATAACTGCGCGACACGACAACTATTTCATCAGAAGAACGGCAAACAATACAAATGATAATCTTTCTCCTTTTCCCCTTTTGAGGCGCTGGAATTCGTGATGCAGTATCTTCAGGAAGCAACCGCATCCATACTCCGCGGTTTCCCCTTCGTGAGCATAAACTCTTTTACGATGGCCCGGAATACTTTATTAGGCGGCACAGACAACGCCTTGCAAGCCGCTTCTTTTTGCTTTGGATCGGCGATAATTTTCCTGGCGAACTTAATTGCGTATTTCATCAGCATAGTAGACTCCTTCTGCTTTTCGCTGAGAATCCTGTTGTCCATGTTGGGAACGCTGCATAGTACGGTTTTGGTTCCGACCTGTTTTATGACCATATTTTTAACCTTCCCCGATACTCCCGCTAAAAATAGGTTTCCAGTTACGATTGCCATATAAAGTGGATTTAGTCCCCTAATATAAGACTTTAGCATCATATATACTAACTCCATTGTTCTTCCATAGCTTCTCCATTGTTTCTCCATTATATAATGGAGGAACAATGGAGAAAGAATGAAGGCAGAATGGAGATAGAATGTAGTTTAACAGGCTCCGCAATACCAGAAATATGGTATGATAGTATTGATGTACACTAAAGAATTGTAAAAGTCCCGGCCATTCAGGGCTTAATGACCATTGTTTTATGCCTGGAGGGCCCTAATTCATGAAATGACCGCTCAACGCCAGTACATTTTTCGCCACTTAGGTTACTGTCACAAGGTTTCGGCTGACGAGCGTCCTGTTGTGGAGAAAAGCGAAGGTTGAGGCCAGAATTAACTTAGCCTGGTCTATTTATTAAACCACATGAGTATTGAACCATTTGTTTTTGTACAGCGCCGGCAACACCACAAAGCTGCACAGGCCAATAATAAGAAGGATGCCCGCAAGTAATCCCCTGAAAGCAATAGTGTCATGTAAATTTGCAGATCGCACTACCAGCTCCGACTTATAAATACAAAATACAGTAAGGGCGATATAAATTAGAATACAAACCACATCTCCATATCTGAATGACTTTTTCATACTGAAATAGAGTATTCCAAAGATTAATAAAAGCAAATTGGTGATGAAGATGATGGATGATACATTGATCAGTTCAGAAAGCGCAAAATCTGTGTACATCCTGTAGATGATATCGAATCCTAAAGAAAGACATGTAGCGACAATACCAGCAAATAAACCGGTTAATACTGCCCTGCTGAAATCTGTTTGTTCAAATTCGTAATTCATGATTTCATATTTTAATGGTTAACGGTTATCCGTTTTAATAAACATTTTTCTTCCATGCACAAGTAATCTTTTTACTTTTCCCGGCGAATGATAAGTGTACTCTTTTTGTTTTCGTGAGCTGTAATAGGATAATATCGAGGCGGACGTAATGATCCCGGTTGTTTTTAAGGTATGCTTATTCTCCTTTACCGCTAATCTATCCGTGTGATATTTTCCCATCATTTCCGCAGCAAAGCCAACATCATCTCCTTCATACACAAAAGGAAGCCCTGTTGGATTTTCAAAAACCGGTGTGGCTAGCTGTTTTACAAATGCGGTTTGCAAAACGTCCGGTTCCAGACTGTCCGGCGTTTTCACGCCACGACGTTTTATTTTTTCCGTCATGATGCTTCCCTTCATCAGGAAAAAAGAAATGAAATAGGCAACGATAGATGTTGCGAATACAGGTAAAATACTGTTTATCTCTCCCGTAGTTTCTATTACAAAAACAACTGCGGTCAGCAATGCACGCGATGCACCTGCAAACATGGCGGCCATTCCCACCAGCGCAGCCATACCAAAA
>JBDTPD010000438.1:0-4337 GCA_039932855.1 Chitinophagaceae bacterium
ATCGTTACGAAGTGTTGATTTGGCCGAACCGCGCTTTTCCGGATCGATCGTATCGCCTGCGGCAATGGTTGATGAAAACAATACCATAGTGCCATCATAAAATGAGCCTCGTGTGTCCATTGTTCTTTTGGTAAAATGCCAGCTTCAAACTGCCGGAGCATTTCTTTTACTTGTTCGGTCTTCATACAAGTGAACTTTTGACATTGATCTCTTCTTTGTAACTGGTCAATACAATAGTAGTGCTGGTGCGACTGACTGCTTTTATGTTTTTGATCTTTTTTACCAGCAATTCTTCCAATGCATGTGTATCTTTTACCAATACTTTTAATAGTAAATCATAGTCACCGGCGATATGATGACATTCCAACACTTCATCAAGAGCCATGATCTGTTCTTTTGCCGTACCTGCTTTGCTATGATCGATCCATACCTGTACAAAAGCAAGAAGGTTGAGTTGTAATTTTTCCCTGTTAAAACGTATCGTGTATTTATCAATAAATCCTAACCTGTCGAGTTTTCTTAATCGCTCGGTAACGGCTGGTAAAGAAAGATTGACTTTGCGGGCAATATCGGCACCAGTGATGCGTGCATTGTCTGATAGTAGCTGCAATATTTTTATATCCTGTTTATCCATGTCGGTATATTATAAGGGTAAATTTATTAAATGATTTATGATATAATGTATCAATTGATTAAATACAGCGATTATTAATATAATTTATCTTTTGACTTAAAATGTTCTTATTAAATTATAGAAACTGAGCCCATGACAAAATATTTTGAAGAGTTTTGGGAAATTGGCCACGGAGAGCCACCGAGTAGGCACAGAGAACCACAGAGACAAAATTATAATTAGCTCATCTTATCAATGATAAATTAACCTAACTCGTTAGTTGATTGCCGACTGCTAACTGCCAACTGGCGACTGAATTTCTCTACCTTTACGGCCCATGAATTTATTTACCAGCAAAGCTGTTGTCATTATCACGTGTCCTAAACGTCTGGCTCCTTTCCTGGAACAGGAAGTAAAAGAACTCGGATTCGATATCGAAGAAACTTTTGTGACGGGCGTACGAATTACCGCTACGATCAATGAGTGTATAAAGCTCAACCTGAATCTTCGCTGTGCGAGCCAGGTATTGTATAGTCTGAAACAATTCAGTGCGGACAATGCTGACGATATTTATAATAACCTCGTTAAATATCCATGGGAAGAAATTTTACCTGATCCCGGCTATTTTTCTATTACCAGCAATGTCAACAATCCCACAATCAATAACAGCATGTTTGCGAACCTGCGTGTAAAAGATGCGATCGTTGATAGAATACGTGATAAAAGAGGTACACGTCCATCAACAGGTTCGGAGCTGACCGGTGCAGTAATTAATTTATTCTGGAAAAATGATCATGCAGAAATATTCATCGATACATCTGGTGATTCATTAGGCAGACATGGCTATCGCAAAATACCGGGACAAGCTCCTATGCTCGAAGCATTAGCCTCTGCTACGATCCTGGCGACAAAATGGGATCGAAAATCGCCATTTGTAAATCCAATGTGTGGTTCAGGTACACTTGCTATTGAAGCCGCTATGATCGCTACCAACAGGCGCCCCGGATTATTCAGAACCAATTATGCATTTATGCACCTGCAGGGATATGATGAGAATGTATATCACCAGGAAGATGCTTTGCTCGAAAATCAAATCGTCGATGTGTCCGGTCTCCGGATCATCGCGACTGACTATAGCGAACGCGCTATAGAGAATGCAAAGAAGAATGCAATTGCTGCCGGTGTGGCTAACCTGATCGATTTTGATGTATGCGATTTTGCCGATACAGAAATACCAGCAAATGTTCCCGGTATATTTTATGTGAATCCTGAGTATGGTGAACGATTAGGAGAAGCCAGTAAACTGGAGGCAACGTATAGTCGTATTGGTGATTTTATGAAACAAAAATGCGGCGGGTATTTTGGATATGTATTCACCGGTAACCTGGAGCTGGCGAAGAAGATTGGATTAAAAGCAAAACGAAGAATCGAATTTTATACCAGTACGATCGACTGCCGTTTATTGGAGTATGAACTATATAGCGGCACGCGTTCAACGCCGAAAGAGGTACCCGAAAGTTGATCATTCTTGAAAATATATACTCATGGAAATTTCAGCCTTACAGAAAATTGTAAAGGATCGCTACTTTGAAACAGACAATGCGCGTGGTATTTATCATACGGCCCTATGGTTTCATGAAGAAGTCGGTGAACTTTCTGCGGCTATTGCTAAAGGTGATATAGAAAATGCAAAGGAAGAATTTGGAGATGTGTTGATGTGGATGCTGACTTTAGCTAATCTTATGAATATAGATATGGAAGAAGTGGTTTCCATCTATTTGAAAAATCCGCGAAAGCTTCCTTCTAAATAAATTAGTTTTTGCTTAATTGATATTGGTCATAGAGAGCCACGGAGAACCACAGAGTTTATTTAGTTAAATTATACTAACTGTAATCTAAAGTTATTGACTGCAGACTGCCAACTGTTGACTGACCTCTGTGGCTCTCTGTGACCAAAAAAATAGGAAACTATTTTGCAACAGCGATCTTCACTTTCTTGTTTTTTATCTTTTGCTCCTTGATAAGATGAAGCATATTATTGACCTTAATTTTTTTCACTGCTGCAAAGGAAAAAAAGTCTTTCACTTCTATCAAACCAATATCTTCTTTCTTTAATTGTCCCCTGTTAGAAAGAAATCCAACAATATCAATCTTATTGACCTTATCTTTTTTACCTGCGGCAATAAACAACGTTGACCATTGTGGTTTGTCGGGAACCGTAGGCGTTTCAGGCAATTCTATTTTCTCTACATCTGGTGAGATATACGCAGGTAATTTTTCTTCCGGGGATAAAATAAGAATAGCCGTACCACTTGCATCCATTCTCGCTGTTCTTCCATTGCGGTGCGTGAAGATATCTTCACCACCTGGCAAATGATAGTGAATGATGTACCGGATATTGGCAATATCAAGTCCTCTTGCAGCCAGATCAGTTGTTACCAACACATTCGCCGTTCCGTTTCTGAATTTACACAAGGCCGCATCTCTGTCTGTCTGTTCCAATGCACCATGATAAAAGACATTGACAATATCTTTTTCCTTTAAAAAAGCGCTCGTACGTTCTACCGATTCACGATGATTACAGAAAATAATCGTTGATCTGTTTCCTAACATACAAATCAACCGGAACAATGTTTCTAGTTTATCTTTTCCATCACTTTTTAGCGTTTTGATGGTCAAACCTGTTTCTTCATCAGTTGTATTTAAGAAGTCAAGTTTAACAGGATCGGTCATGCCAATGAAATCAGGTATTTCAACTGTTTCGGTAGCAGAGGTCAGTATTCTTTTATTAATAGCAGGTAATGAACCAATGATAAACGACATTTCATCGACAAAACCGAGTTCGAGTGATTTGTCAAATTCATCAAGTACTAATGTTTCAATCGTATCCGTCGTGATATTTTTCCTCCTGATATGATCAGCCAAACGACCGGGCGTTCCAATTAATAAGGCCGGAGGTTGTTTCAGGTTATTTTCTTCTGTTTCTCTCAAATGCCCGCCATAACAGCAAGTGACCTTCAGATTTGTGCCCATACTTTTAAACACTGACTCGATTTGTAGTGCCAATTCGCGTGATGGTACAATAATAATGGCCTGGGATGTTGTTTTCTTTGGATCCAGTGATTTAACGATTGGCAACAAATAGGCTAATGTTTTGCCGGAACCAGTAGCTGATAATAGTAAAACGTTATCCTGCTTATCAGTCGCCTTGATCGCCGCCAGCTGCATTTCATTCAGCTCCTTGATATTTAATTTGGATAAAATACCCTCGAATAGTTTTTTCGTAGACATGGCGCAAAAGTAAGCTAGTTTTAGGCAGTAGGCAGTTCTCAGTTGGCAGTCGGCAGTCGTGAATCGTCAAACGTGAGTTAACATTCACGTTTGACGATTCACGACTGCCGACTGACAGATTGCCTACTGTTTCTTGTGTTGTTTAATTTTTTTGTAAAGTTCTTCCGGACGAAAAGGCTTCATCACAAAATCATCAAATCCCTGTGCTTTCAGATGTTCGTTGATATTAGGGAACATGGCTGCCGAGAAGGCAATAGCGGGAATGCGGCCATTTATTTTTCTTATTTCTTTTAATGCCGTATATCCATCCATCTCCGGCATTTCCAGATCGAGGAGTAATAAATCAAACTCATGATCGCGGCTCAGCGAAACGGCTTCAATACCATTTGTCGCCTCCCAAAGGCTTACGCCCCACCCTTCCAGGAATTTCCTG
>JBDTPD010000439.1:0-4328 GCA_039932855.1 Chitinophagaceae bacterium
AGAGAACCACAGAGGTTATTCAATAATAATTATGCTGTACTAAAATAAAGTTGTTGACTGCCGACTGTAGACTGTTGACTGATCTCTGTGGTTCTCTGTGCCTTCTCCGTGGCCCTCTGTGTCCAAAATAATCAAAGAGCAACTTCACTAACGACTCCTACTTTTGTAAAAAAATATCATGGACCCTAATTCGCTCAATGAATTGATAAGAAAGCGCCGCTCTGTCTTTCCCGATCAATTCGAAGCTGGAAAGAAAATAGATGATGCCATCATTGAACAAATATTGATCAATGCTACCTGGGCGCCGAATCATGGACAAACTGAACCCTGGCACTTTACTGTCTTTACGGATGATGGACTGAAGAAATTAGCTTCTCTTCAAAGTGACGTGTACAAAGAAGAAGCAGGCACTGACTTTAATGAAGGCAAGTATAAAAAATTACAACAACAACCACTCAGGGCATCGCATATCATTGCTATCGGTATGAAGCGTACAACGACCAAACGAATTCCCGAAATAGAAGACATCGAAGCAGTCGCCTGTGCCGTACAAAATATCTATCTCTCTGTCACTGCTTACGGTCTCGGTGGTTACTGGACAAGCGGTGGCGTTACTTATATGGAAGGCGCCAAATCATTTCTTGGATTAGGTAAAGAAGATAAGCTACTCGGCTTTTTCTATATCGGTCATATCGCCATTCCTTCTCCCGCTGCGAAAAGAGCACCAATTAACGAGAAAGTAAGTTGGGAGAGGAGCCGTTAGCTATTAGCTGTTAGTTTCATTTTGATTTTAGAATAGCCACTGTAAGAGTTGCATGTTTATGCAGGTAACAAATCCATGGGATTATGAAAACTAGAAGAGCTAACAGCTAATAGCTTATAGTTTAAACAACACTCTGTCATCAGAAAGTCACTTTTCTCATCGCGCAATTACTTTTCCTCTTTCCGTAACGATTAGTAATAGTACACACCCACCTTTGCATTCTTATTTACAGTGCAACCGTTTTTCAAGCCATATGATGTCATCTTTTTGTCAAAGATGTCCACTAATCAAGCGCATGACATTGACATGATAATTAATGATTACTACTAAAAGACCTTTGCACCCGCAATCGAACTAATTATGAAGAGTTTTTCTTTAATGATGATCGCCTTACTTGCAATGAGCAGGGTATGGGCACAGGAAGATACCACCAGGGCAAAAGAATTGGCTCAAATCGTAGTGACCGGTCAATACAAACCGCAATCTGTAAAAAATTCTGTTTACCAGGTCCGCGTTATTACCAGGGAAAGCATCCAGAAGAGAGGAGCTTCCACTTTGCAGGATGTATTGAATAGCGAATTGAATATCCGCTTTTCACAGGATCTGTCTACAGGTGGTTCTAATCTTTCCTTACTCGGCTTACCCGGACAAAATGTAAAAGTATTGATCGATGGTTTGCCAATGATCGGCAGACAGGGAACCAATAATGAAATCAATATTAACCAGGTTGACATCAATTCCATCGAACGCATCGAAATTATAGAAGGTCCGATGTCTGTTGTATATGGTGCCGATGCATTAGCTGGTGTTATCAATATCATTACTAAAAAATCAACCAGCGCAAAAATTTCTGTTACCGCCCGTTTGAATGAAGAAACAGTTGGAAAAGAATATGGTGTAAAAGGAGGTATCCATAATCAATATGTTGGATTAAACTGGCGCTATAAGAATTGGGAAATCGGCGGTGGGTTCGGCTATAACTATTTCGGTGGCTGGAAAGATACCGCTATTGATAGAGAACTTGTATGGCATTGGAAAGATCAGATCGTTGGTAATGGTTATATAGGTTATACTGCTGGTAAATTCAGTATCCGTTATCGTTTTGACGGATTGGATGAGATCATCACAAATCCCGGTAACTTCTTAGAGCGCCAGGATGATGCAGATGATACACTAGCTTCTGACCAGGAATACCTGAGCCGTCGGTTGATGCAACAATTACAAGCTTCTTACTTTGTTAATGCTGGTCTATCATTTAATGTACAATCATCTTATACCGATTATCGTCGCCAGGTATTTTCTACTAACGTGAGTAAAAAAACCGGCGCTGTTACAGAAGATCTTTCTCCAGGTGCACAAAGTGTAGTAGAGTTTCACGGATTTACTGTTCGCGGAACAGCACAGTATAAGTTATCTTCTTTGATCGCCTTGCAACCAGGAGTTGATATCAATCTTGAGAGTGGAAAAGGTGAACGTTTGAAAGATGGTAACAACACCGTTAATGATTATGCTTTCTTTGTAAGTTCAGAGATTACCCCAAATTCAAAAATTAATATCAGGCCCGGTTTGCGGTTTATTAAAAACTCGGTATATGACGCACCTCCGGTAATTCCTTCTATCAATACCAAATTCGCGTTATCAGATAATCTTGATCTGCGTCTTGCTTATGCGAGAGGTTTCAGATCGCCATCACTTCGTGAATTATATTTTGATTTCTTTGATGCCAATCACCAGATCATTGGCAACCCTGATCTGAAAGCAGAAACATCAAACAGCTTTACTGGTTCATTGATGATGAAGCTTACCAACAAGCCAGGTGTATTAGCTACCGCTACATTGACTGGTTTTTATAATGATGTAAAAAATCAGATTGATTTTGGTCTTTCACCAAACGATCCGAATATTTATGAATACATCAATATTGAAAAATTTAAAACAAGAGGCGTTACACTTGCTTTCAATGCCAATGTAAAACAGTGGACACTGGCTGCAGGATTGGGATATACGGGACGGTACAACCAGTATAAGGCAGATGATAAATCATTGCCAGCATTCAAATGGTCGGCTGAAGCAAATGCCAATATCGGGTATAACTTTTCAAAGATCGGATTGGATGTAAACCTGTTTTATAAACTCACGGGTAAACTTCCTTTCTACCAGTTAGTAACTGTTGGTGGTCAGGATGTAATTCAATCAGCACATACAGAAGGCTACAACTGGGCCGATCTGACTTTCAATAAGAAATTATGTCATTGGTTCACGATCAATGCAGGCGTCAAAAACATTTTTGATGTAACACTGGTCAATAGCTCTACGACCGGTAGTGTGCACAGTAGTGCCTCCGGAACGAGTCCTATTGCTTATGGCCGCTCATATTTTGCGGGCCTGACATTTAACTGGAATAAAAAATAAAATTAGCAAAGACAAAAATCAATAAAGATGATCAAGGGAAACTTTACAAGAATCAGTATTCTTTCATTAGCGGTGATAATGTTATTCAGCGCCTGCCGCAAAAGAGAAGATATAACATTGCCTGATAACCTCCTTGTATTTACTTCTTCAGCACAGGGAATCAATGCTTCAGAAAATTCTATCGAGATAAAAGTAAAATTGTCTAGAGGTACAACCAGCGATATTCCGGTTGTTATTCATCTTACAGGACAGGGAGCAACTTATGGAACAGATTTTACTACCACACCTGCTGCTGTATCAAATACTATTACTATTATAGTCCCTTCCGGCAATAATGAAGCTTCATTCACTGTAACAAAAGTTCCCGGCGCTTTATTCGATGGTGATGAAAAAATTGTTTTTGATCTTTATAGTTCAGGTTCGCCAATCCTGATCGGTACTACCAAAGAGCTGACATTAAATTTCTCCGAATTAGTATCAACTTCATCTTCTTATATAATCGATGGTGGCGGTGTGACCTTCCCTAATAAAGTATTTATTGACCTTAGTGCCAATCGTCAGACTCCGGTGCTGCGCACTAGTTGGGACCTTGGATTTTATTCAGGTGATGCCAACGATTTTAAAGTAACGATTAATCCAACGGTAGGTATGATGGTAAAGCAGATCAATAAGAACGATCTTACTCAGGTTACAGTTGCGGATTCAGTAGGGTTCTCTACGGATGTAGCATACAGTGCCTTTGCTCCATCGCCGACGCAGTGGCCATATGTAGATTATTATGATGGTGATTTAAATAAAACGGCTATGGGATTAATTGCCGCTACTGTTACAGACAATAAAGTATTTATAGTAAATCGTGGCTCCGGAGTAGGCACACCCGCGCCGGCAAGAGGATGGAAGAAGATTCGTGTAATAAGAAATGCCAGTGGAGGATATACCTTGCAGTATGCAGATATTGCTGCCACTACTTTCAGTTCCATCGATATTCCAAAAGACAATAATTATTTCTTTAAATATGTTTCTTTTGATAATGGTATAGTGCCGGTTGAACCAGAAAAAACGAAATGGGATATTGCCTGGACCTATTCAGGCTATGTTTTTGGAAGCGGTCCGGGCGAATCGCCATATTTATTTCAGGACATTGTAGTGCAAA
>JBDTPD010000440.1:0-4324 GCA_039932855.1 Chitinophagaceae bacterium
AATTATCTTATTGGTGTTATGAGAGATATTAGCAGACGTTGACCAGGTAAGGTCTTTTTTACGGATATTATTAGTAGTTACTTCAAACTCTATCCCACGATTGCGCAGGCTACCGATATTGTTCCATGTCTGAGGCACACCGGTAAATGCAAGCGTTGATTGCTTTAATAATAACTGATCTGTTTTTGATTGATAAATATCAAAAGAGAAACTAACCGCATTATTAAACAAAGCCATATCTACACCACCATTATACTGGAATGTTCTTTCCCAGGTAATGTCAGGATTTGATAAGATGTCTCTTGATGGAACCTGGCCAGAATTAACTGTGCCGGTTTGTACACCTAATGGATAGTTGGCAGGATATAATAAATCAACGAAAGCAAAATCAACGATACGGTTATTACCCGTCACACCATAGCTGGCTCTCAGTTTCAGGTTGGTGATCCAATCAACATTACTTAAGAATTTTTCCTGGCTCGCTACCCAACCTAATGACACAGAAGGGAACGATCCCCATTTGTGACCCAATGCGAAATAAGAACTACCATCTGCGCGATAACTGGCAGATAACAAGTATTTATTCTGATAGCTGTATGTCAAACGACCGAGATAAGATAATAATCCAATCTGGTTCTTTGTATTGTATGTATTAGCTGGATCCTGATCGCGTTGTAAAGCTGTATTGAGTGTAGTAATATTATCACTGGGGAAATCAAGTGCGGTGATCTGTTGATTATCCACTTTTGTTTTTTGTCCGGTAAACCCTGCCAGCACCGTGAAAGAATGATCGCCTATTTGTTTATTATAGGTGAATGTATTTTCTGAAAGCAGGTCAATAAAAAGTCTGTTGGTATAAACGCCTTTGTTCACGTCTCCATCTTTAAAGGAATTTCTTTTGGAGAAATCCAGCCCGGTTGAATACGTCATATATATACTGGCTGTAGATTTGAAATCAAGACCGGGAATGATATTAACATCAAGATCAGCGGAACTAAGCACACGGTAATCATTTGTCTTGATCGTTCTTGTTTCCATTACTGACTTCGGAGTATTGTTTGCTGTGTTGAACGGACTTTGCTGGGCTGTATTGACCCATGTACTTCCATCGGGCATTAATCCACTATACACGCGATTGTTGAAGTGACGTGCCTGTGCAAAATCACCGGGCTTAATATTTACCCATAATGGATCCTGGTTAACAAACGCAGCTGTCGCCTGTGTATGATATACAGGCAGGAAAGATTGGAAGCGAACGAAGTCAATATAATTTACCGAAGGTCTTTCTCTTTGTATATAAGAAGGATTCACATTAAACGTAAACTTAACACGCTTGCTTAACTGCGCATCTAATCTGGAGCGGATGTTGAAACGATTGTATTCGCTATGATCCATCATGCCCTGATCTTTCTGATAGTTACCAGAGATATAATAACGTAGTTGTTTTGTACCACCTGAAACATCCAATAATAAATTCCGTACATCTGCATTGCGCAATGCGGCTGCCTGCCAGTCGGTTCCTTTTCCACCCAGCAATGTATTTTCAACTATATAGGCTGCTCTTTCATTATTAGCAATGATACCGGTACCGGTTGGTGCAGGGATGCTCGGATCTTTTGCTTTTAATGATGCTTCATAAAAAAGAAGGTTGGTATACTCCGTTGTCGTCATCATTGGGTAAGTCTCGTATGCTTTCTTTGATCCTCCAGAAAATTTCACGCTGTATTTTGCTTTCTCCGATTTACCACTTTTAGTAGTAATAAGAATAACGCCACTCGCACCTCTTGATCCATAGATAGCGGCAGAAGCAGCATCTTTCAATACTTCGATAGATTCAACGTCAGCCATATTTACAAATGAAAGACCATCAGGTATCGGGTGACCATCTACTACTACTAATGGATCAGCTCCGGCATTAATAGAACTCACCCCTCTCACTCTTATTTTAGGATCAGCGCCAGCTTCTGATGTCTGATTTTGTATTTGCACACCAGCGATCTTTCCCTGCAATGCCTGGTCGAGACGGGATACCGGTGATTCATCAAGGTTTTCATTTTTGAATTTAGAAATAGCTCCGGTCAGGTGCGATTTCTTTTGGGAACCATACCCGATCACCACTACCTCATCCATATTAGTAGTAGAGGTTCTTAAAGAAACATCGATCACTTTCTTTGTTCCGATGGTGATAGTCTGTGAAGCAAATCCCACATAGGAAAAACTAAGGGAAGTACTACCGGACTCGATGCTGATAGAATAAGTACCATCGATATTGGAAGTAATACCAGTCTTTTCTTTGTCGGCCTGGATATTTACTCCCTGCATGGGTTCACCAGTCTGGTTAGTGACCTTACCGGTGATCACTTTCTTTTGTGCCATCGCTGCAGTACCGAACATCAGCAACATGAATAGCAAACAGCAAACGTTTTTCATAATAAGCAGTTTAAGCATTTACAATCGTTATTAGTATAAGAGGTGAAGTCGCAACCGTGAATATTTATCGCCGGATAATTTTTTAATTGATTGAACGCAGTCATTACAATTAAAATGCTGACCAGCTTCAACCAGCAAGGGATAACTTTCTTCGTATTCAAAATCTTTGATCTGCTGTCCTTCCCAGTTTTTTTCCTGGGTGATATAAGGACGTAACACATCAAATCCTTTTTTCAGCGATTTACCGGATGGAGTGGTAACATTCCAGCAATCCACTCCTACTGTTTCTGCCATCTGAGCAATATCGAAGAATGCTTCCATCACAAAAACAGTATAATGCAAAGAGATAGTGCGTTCCATTTCCTTAGGAAAATGACCCTCATTATCCATTTGCTTATCGAGGCGATCCATTGCATTTGCAACGATTTTCTTTGCGAGGTCAGTATTGCCAGTGAATAAAGCCATAGATAATCGTTGCGCATCATACCATGCACCGTGATTATTACCGGCTTTCATTTCATCCATACCATTCTTGCTTGTTTGCATCCAGTTCAGAAAATCACCGAACCATTTTTTCATTCCTTCCTGATCCTCTTTTTTCCAGGAACGTGATCCCTGCAGCAAACCGATAGCATCTACTATTTTTATAAAATGCCTGGAGTCGATCAATCCTGCGCCCCTTCCTTCATTAGAACCTTTAATTGCTTGCGCAAAATTTAAATTCGGGTTCATGCGCGTAGCAGTATCAAGAAACCATACTCGCAATAATTGCGAAGCGTGTTCTGCATAAGCAGGATTTCCTGAAAAATAATACGCAAGAGAAAGTGTATAAACTGCATCGGAAAGTTTAGGCATGTAATCTTTATCCTTATAATCCTTTACTTCAGGATTTGTCTGGCCATCCTTCCGCATATAAGGCATGCCATTCGGTTTTGATGGATCGGGCCAGAAATAAGGAGCCAGACTCATGTAGTCATGTTTGTCACCGCTTGGTGGCATGTTTGTTTTCTCCATCACACTCCCCGGAGCTAATTGCAATGACTTATCAGCGTCCTTGATCAATATCTTATAAGCATCCATCACTAAAGCGTCTTTAGAAGCGATCTTCGTTTTATTTTTTTCCAATGACTCTACACTCAGCGCAAATACAACAGGCTTCACGGGTTGGTTACCTATAGCAAAACTCATTAGTGTTGGCAAGAATGCAAATCCGAAAATGATTAATTTCTTTTTCATAGTTATTATTACTTGATAATTGAAACCGTTTTTCTCAGGTTCACCCCATTGCCCCTGACAGCTACTATATAAATACCTGATGTAAGTAATGAAACGTCTACATCATTGCTGATAAATCCAGCTGGTACGAAAATATTTTTACGAACCAATGCCTTTCCGCTCAGGTCAAACAATACGATATCACTCAGTGTAGGATATGGAGAAAATACCCTGACCGTTAAAGTGGTGCTACTACTCATATATGCATAGATATGTTGTTGCGTAGTATCGGCATTGTTTGGAAGAATAGTTAATCTTCCTGCCGTGTAGGTGAAATTATAATTACCAGTTACTGCTGCTTGTGGTGTCAATGGATAATAACCGGGCAATGATGCAGTGGTAGCAGTGGTATTAACTGTTGGCTGCGTTGTTAAACTGCCAGCATTATCACCGGCAACAAATCCAGTGTAGGTAATAGTAAATGTGGGATTAGGTTGTCCCTGCAATTTTGTTGTATCACGCACTTTGATAGCTAATGCAGTTTTATTCACCGTCAATGTTCTTGATACATCCGTTGCCGGGAAATAACCTTCATTACCCACCTGCGATGCAGTGATGTTGGCAGTACCCGCGCCAACAATATGAATGTTGCTACCAATAATAGTAGCAACACCCGTAT
>JBDTPD010000441.1:0-4323 GCA_039932855.1 Chitinophagaceae bacterium
GAGTTCTGCATCTTTAGGATCCAGTTCATTGATGTTGTCAAACACCTGGAATGCAAATTCAGATTTCTTTTCCTTCATGGAGTGTATATTAAATCAAAAATGCCCCTTGTAATCAGGGGCATTTAAAGTTAGCTTATTTTACGATATTAAATAGTCTTTTCCATCTGGGTCCGCCATCGTAACTGAACCAGATCAGCCAGGCTTTACCTACTATCCGATCCTCAGATACAAATCCCCAGAACCTTGAATCCTGCGATCCCTGCCTGTTATCCCCCATCATCCAGTAATAATCCATTTTGAAAGTATACTGTGTGACTTCTTTTCCATTGAGGAAGAACTTTCCATTCTGCATATAAAAATCATTCTTCTCATATGACTTGATCGCTCTTTCATAGATAGAAAAATTCTCAGCAGTCAGCGTTACAGGTACTCCTTTCTTAGGTATGTATACCGGTCCATAATTATCGGTTGACCATTTATGAAGCGTATCATACGGGAAGTATCTGGTAATATTAAGAACAGTATCGAGGTAAGGCTGAATCGATGTTGTGACCCCTGATTTTTCCAGTATGCCTTTTTCTTTTTCAGTCATGTTGATACGGAACCGTGTACGGCTTTCGGCTAAGAGATCACCACTCTCTTCGTCTCCATTAATCATAATTCCCAAACCCTCGAGATAATCTTTACTAAGCGGCTGGATATCGGGTTTAATGTCTACCCAATAATGTCTTTCAGATTGTGGTGGCGCCGTCTGTAACTGATCATTAATATAAACGTTGCCGTTAATTACCTGAAGTTTGTCACCTGCTACACCAATACATCGTTTGATATAATTATCTGTTTTATCAACCGGATGCACGACAATCGGATAGTTTACCGGATCATTCAATATCATTTTATCATCGGGACTACCCGCATTAGCTCTCCGCTGGATTTCATAATAAGGAATGGCCGATTCAAATTCTGTCCGGTGAATCACTGTATCACCTGCCGGGAAATTAAATACAACTACATCTCCCCTTTTTGGTGAAGAAGCAAACCATCTTGTATAAGGTAATTCGATAGCGGTCGAATAAGATCTTGTATTGATAAATGGAAGATAGTTATGTACAAAAGGAACCGACAGCGGTGTATTAGGAATGCGTGGGCCATAGCTAAGCTTACTGACAAAAAGAAAATCTTTTACCAGCAAGGTTTTTTCCATCGAACCTGAGGGAATAGTATACGCTTCAAAAATAAATGTGCGGATCAGGGTGGCTGCAACGATGGCGAAAATAGCGGCATCGGCCCATTCTCTCCATACAGCTTTCTTGTGTTTCTTTACTGCTTCCGGTCCAATAAACCTTGTATCCTTGTGTTTGGCTAACCATGGAAAATAAAAGAAAGGAAACAATGACGCCATGGTATGTTGTCTCAGTGAGAATACATTAAAGAGTTTTGAAAACTCGATAAAAATGCCGGGTGTAATGAACCAGCCAACTACAGGGATGAATTGCCAGAATACCCAATGTTTTGGTCGCTGGGCAAGGCCCTGCATGACCCAGGTATTGTAGAATGGAATGTATGCTTTCCAGGATTCTTCACCTGCTATTTTGAATAGTTTGGCAAGACCAAACGAAGGCAAAAAGACAAGCAATGTACCAATGAGGTAGACGATGAATAAACTTTGTAAAGGCATGAGCCTGATTTTAATGAGCGAACAAAAATAGTGTCGAAAACCAGAAAATTTTGCTAAATAGTTACCAGCGGTGAGCAATCAGCTGTTAGTTATTAGCTATTAGTAATGATAAAGTAATAAGTCTAAAAGCTAACAGCTAATAGCTTTTAACTTCTCTCACCTTGGCATTACATAACTCTTCACATCTTCCGTTGTAATTGTTTTTGCTGAAAGGATCACCAATCTTTCTACTACGTTGCGCAACTCACGGATATTACCTGTCCAATCATACTCCTCTAACAACTTGATCGCTGCATCATCGATGTTCTTTCTGGCAATGCCATAATCAGCACAGATATCATCGAGGAATTGATCTACCAATACAGGAATATCATCACGACGCTGATTGAGTGATGGTACATGAATAAGAATAACACTCAAACGGTGATACAAATCGAGGCGGAACATTTTTGCATCTACTTCCTGCAACAGGTTCTTATTCGTTGCTGCGATCACACGTACATCAACACTGATATCTTTATCGGCTCCTACTCTTGTTATTTTACCTTCCTGTAATGCACGAAGCACTTTGGCTTGTGCACTCAGGCTCATATCACCAATTTCATCAAGGAATAATGTACCACCATTCGCTTGTTCGAATTTGCCTATCCGTTGTTTGATCGCAGAAGTAAAGGAACCTTTTTCATGCCCAAACAATTCGCTTTCGATCAGTTCAGATGGAATAGCGGCACAATTTACTTCCACTAATGGTCCGGTAACACGATTACTTTTTTCATGTATCCAGCGTGCCACGAGTTCTTTACCCACTCCATTTTCTCCGGTGATCAGGATACGTGCCTCTGTTGGCGCCACTTTCTCGATCGTTTCTTTGATCTTCTGCATGGGTGCAGATGAACCGATCATTTCCTGTACACGGCTCACTTTTCTTTTCAGCACCTTGGTTTCAGTGACCAGGCTGCTTTTATCCATTGCATTACGGATGGTGATCAATAACCTGTTCAGATCCGGTGGCTTGGAGATATAATCATATGCTCCTTTCTTCACCGCTTCTACGGCAGTTTCTATATTACCGTGTCCGGATATCATAATGATCGGGATATCGGGATTGATCTCGCCTGCTTTCTGTAAAAATTCAATGCCATCCAGTTTGGGCATTTTGATATCGCAAAGCACTACGTCATACGTTTTCTCTTTAAAGGTTTTTAATCCTTCTTCGCCATCAGAGGCTTCGTCGATCTTGTAACCTTCAAAGGAAAGGATCTCGGTCAATGTCTTGCGTATCGCTTTCTCGTCATCAATGATGAGTATATCAGCCATTCAATCAAAATTTAAGTAGGTGCAAAAGTACGGAAGCAAGGACAAACTAAGTACGAAGTACGAACTACGAAATACGAGCTTGCTGATTTTAGAGTAATGTTCTTAGCGGAGGGCAGTCGTACTTCTAACCTCGTATTTCGTACTTACTGCCATCGGTGGGATCGTCCTCAAATAAATAGAGGCCGGATAGAAATCCAGCCTCGCTTTTAAAATCCAATATCCTATGAAAAACCATAACAAAGATGCACAATTGGTGTCAAAACGCTGCATGATTGATCAAAAATCTCGAAGGTATTTTTACGTTTTCAGCGTAAAATATTTTTTCAAAGCGGAGATAACAGTTATTTAAACATAGAAAGGCAATAAAGTAATAAGGAAACACTTAATCCTAATAACACAAACCCCGGACTTGCCGGGGTTTGTGTTGCTTATACGCAATATGATTGATCAAAATTATTTCTTCATATACATCACATCCTTCACCAGCTTTACTGTTCTGGATACATCTGGTAAAGCGGCTGCTACCAGGTTTGGTGCGTAGTGAAGTGGCGCATCAGCTGCTGTGATACGGCGGATCGGAGCATCGAGATAGTCAAATCCTTCTTTTTGTACCTGGTAAGTTATTTCTGAAGAGATAGATGCAAAGGGCCATTCCTCTTCTACAATAACAAGGCGATTGGTCTTCTTTACACTTTCTAATATGGTGGCGAGATCAAGCGGACGAATTGTACGAAGATCGATCACTTCAGCGTTGATATTTTCTTTTTCTAATTCTGCTGCAGCGCCCAATGCTACCTTCATCATTTTATTCCAGGCAACGATAGTAACATCGCGCCCTTGTTTCTTTACATCGGCTTTACCGATCTCAATATAATATTCTTCCTCCGGTACATCACTCTTCTCACCATACATTACTTCACTCTCGAAAAAGATCACCGGATCTTCTTCATAACGGATCGCTTGTTTCAATAACCCTTTTGCATCATAACCATTACTTGGCGAAACCACTTTAAGACCGGGGATATTTGCATATAGAGAATCAAAAGCTGTCGAGTGCTGAGCGCCTAACTGACCAGCGGAACCGTTTGGTCCGCGGAAAACGATCGGACAGGAGATTTGTCCACCACTCATTGCCAGCATCTTGGAAGCTGTATTGAGAATTTGATCCAAAGCCAGTACGGCAAAGTTCCAGGTCATGAATTCTATCACCGGACGAAGTCCTTTCTGAGCGGCTCCTACTCCAACAGCGGTAAACCCTAATTCGGAAATGGGTGTATCGATTACTCGTTTCGGGCCAAATTCGGCCAGCATTCCCTGGCTTACTTTGT
>JBDTPD010000442.1:0-4318 GCA_039932855.1 Chitinophagaceae bacterium
ACTGGATTCCTTTGGTGCCGAGGGCCGCATAAGTATTGAGTTTGCCATGGAAAAACTGAATGTAGATATTGATACAGCAGTTCCCCTCGGGCTAATTGTAAATGAGTTATTGACCAATACACTCAAGTATGCATTTCCTGATAATCAAAATGGATCAGTGCGTATAAAACTGGAAAAGCAAACGAATGGCATATTGCACCTGGAAGTTTCTGATAATGGAATCGGCAAATCCGAAGTTACGCATGGTACTGGTTTTGGAGGACAACTGGTATCGTTGCTAACGCGGCAGTTAAATGGTTCTATGAAAGAAGATTCGAAGAATGGCACAGCAGTGTTTTTTGATTTTAGGCCGGAGAAAGTAGCGTAGAGCAAGTACGAAATACAAAGTTAGAAGTACGATGTGTCCTATTATAGAAGAATGTCTGCTGTCAGAAACCTCGTACTTCTTATTTCTTACTTCGTACTCATTCCTTTGATAAATAATTCGCCTGTTCGGACAATATTTCACCTCATTCGTCCTTAACCCTCTGATTCCGGCATTTCTTGTAAGTAAGTTTATACCGTCAGCAATTACTGCATGCAGCAGCAGTTGCTGACGCAGATTTCCATTTAACCAAACCAAATCTACACAGCAATGAATTCTTCATCTTCAGCAAAAGCAGGTTTACTGATGCTGGTTATTGTACTGGTCAGCGTTACTTCCTGGGAAATTTATTTACGCAAAAAAGGAGTGGATACTTCTTATGATGAAGGTCCATCCCTGTTTGCTCATGAACGGGGAAGGGTTTATCAATCTTCCGATAAAGCCGTTGTAGTAATCGGTTCTTCCCGTATCAAATATGATATTGATATTCCTACCTGGGAGAACACGACACACACTAACCTGGTTCAACTTGCCTGTATAGGAAGTACACCTATTCCTGTATTGACAGATCTGGCAAATGACCCAGCATTTAAAGGGCGATTGATTGTCGATGTAACGGAAATATTATTCTTCAATAACAATCCTTTTTTTGAGATCAGGCCAACCAGTGGTCTTAAAAATTACAAGGACCGCTCACCGGCCCAACAGGCCAGTTTGCAACTGGACAGGTTGGTAGAATCGCAGTTGGTATTTTTAGACAAGGATAATTTTTCATTGAATGCCGAACTGGATAAACTGGAAATAAAAAACAGGCCGGGTTACTTTGCCATGCCATTGTTTCCCATGGAATTTGAACGTACAAGGTTTAACCGCCAGTCGTATATGACTGATAAACTGGTTGCCGATACGAATCTTCGTAATCGGGTAATGGGTATCTGGGATTTTTTAGGCAATGCTATGCGGAGCGCGCCACCCATGACAGCAGAAGAAACAGAAGCGATTTTTTCAACCGTGAAAGATGATGTGGCTAAAATAAAAGCCCGAGGTGGTGATGTTATATTCACAAGAACACCTTCCAGTGGCCGCTTCTATATGGGAGAGAGTATGGGTTATCCAAGAGAAAAGTTTTGGGATAAATTATTGACTGTAACAGGTTGCCAGGGTATTTACTTTAAAGATTATCCTGCACTCAGGGATTTTATTTGTCCTGAGAATTCCCATCTGAGTCCTGCGCAGGCAATTGAGTATACCAAAGAGGTCATCAACATTCTTGAAACCGAGAAGGGCTGGAAATTCAATAACACTTCAACTAACTAATCATGGTCTTCAACTCATATACTTTCATCGTATTTTTTGCAATCATTCTTGTATTGCATAATCTTCCATTCTCCTGGAAGACTAAAAAAGTAAATCTCTTACTGGCGAGTTATATTTTTTATGCAGCATGGAACCCGCCATTCATTTTATTATTGTGGTTATCGACGGTGGTTGACTTTTTTGTCGGCCGTGCCTTATACACGCAGAACAATGTTGTTAAAAAAAGAATGTTGCTCGTTTTTAGTTTGATTGGTAACCTTGGTATGTTATGCTTTTTTAAGTATGGTGGTTTTTTATTGGAAAATTTTGTTGCATTAACAAATGCTGTCGGTATCGATTTTCATCCATCAAAACCAAATATCATTTTACCAGCGGGTATTTCTTTTTATACGTTTACAACATTGTGCTATACCATTGATATGTATCGTCGCAAGAGTGAACCCGTGAAATCATTACTGGATTTTTCACTCTTCGTTACATTCTTTCCGCACCTGGTCGCTGGTCCTATTGTTCGCCCGCCGCAACTGGTACCACAGTTTGAAACCCCACACAAGGCTACACAAAAACAATTACTGGACGGATTGATGCTGCTTACACTCGGACTTTTTATGAAAGTAGTGGTAGCAGATAGCATGCTGGCTGTAACAGCTGATAATGTTTTTAACGCACATGGTGCGGTGCCAACGATCGATGCATGGTCAGGTGTATTGGCTTTTTCAGGACAAATATTTTTTGATTTTGCTGGTTATTCTACCTGTGCCATAGGTGTGGCATTATGTTTGGGATTTGTGTTGCCACAAAATTTTAATTATCCATATGCGGCTACAGGGTTTTCTGATTTCTGGCGACGCTGGCATATTACGCTTTCTACCTGGTTGAGAGATTATTTATACATTCCATTAGGTGGTAACCGGAATGGTGCAACGAAAATGTATATCGCTTTAATGATTACGATGTTACTCGGTGGTCTCTGGCACGGAGCCAATTGGACATTTGTAGTATGGGGTGGATTGCATGGATTGTATTTATGGATAGAGCGATTCTTTAAAAAGAATCCTGGCAAATCTGCTGAGCTTCCTGCTGTTGCCACACAGGGAACGCCTAAGCAAACCAGTAATAATTCTTTGTATGCATTATTCACGTTTATGATGATCAATATCACCTGGGTATTTTTCAGGGCATCCAGTTTTTCGCAAGCGGGTCATATGCTGGAATCGATGTTTGGATTTGTGCAAGACGGAAGACCGTTATTAGCTACCTTATCAATTATCAAAGTAGCGATCATCATCCCTATCATGCTGCTCTTTCATTGGCTCATGCGCAATACAAGCGTATTGAGAGTGGCACACAAAATGTCCTGGATAGGTCTTGGACTTGTTTGGGCAGTGCTGGTACTGTTTATTGTATTTGCCCAGGAGAGCGGAAATTCATTCATCTATTTTCAATTTTAAAAATATAAAACCATGACAACGATTAAAAATGTTTGTAAACCACTGCTGTTGGTATTTTTTACAGCCGTATTATTTTCGTGTAACAACAGTACTGATACAAAAACGGCTGATGCCAAAGGAGATAGTATTGCACCAACGCCTCCGCCACCACCTCCAGCTCCCCCGGTAGCAGAATTCAAACCATTCGATATGATGGAAGTTAAGCATACTGTAAAAGATTATGCTGCCTGGAGACCGGGTTTCGATATGGATTCAGTTAACCGCAAAGCAAGTGGACTGGAAACGGCTGTGGTAGGACGTAACAATGATAAACCGAATAATATTTTCATTGCATTGATAGCGTCTGATGTACAAAAAGCAAAAGATTTCGCTGCCAGTCCAAGACTGAAAGACGTGATGACTAAAGTAGGCGTGATATCAAAGCCTGATGTACAAATGTTTCATGTGCTCAGGTTTAATGCTGACTCACACGAGAATAAATGGGTAATGGTAACACATAAAGTAAAAGATTTTGATAGTTGGTTAAAAGTATATGATGGTGAAGGAAAAGATAAGCGAATGAGTGAAGGAATGGTAGATGTATTATTGGGCCGTGGTATTGAAGATCCTAATCTTGTACAGATTGTATTTGATATTACCGATATGGCAAAAGCGAAAGCAGCGATATCTTCCGATGAAAAGAAAAAATTAATGATGAGTGCGGGTGTAGAAGGAAAGCCGGTGATTGAATACTACACTACGGCTGAATAAAGAAATGAGAGATTGAGATGCTCTTTAGTAGCTCAGCCATTGTCCGCGTTATATTAGCGTTAGCTGGATATTTATTAAGCTCCTGAGTAATCAGGGGCTTTTTATTTATGAAATAATGGTTGTAAATAATAGATTAAACTAAACCTTGAAAGACATTGTAGTGATTGTAAAGAAAAGAGTACGGGGTTCCGGGCAGTTTCGCTCCCCTACCTGTTTATTGACGATCTGGCCCACATGGTTCCGGACCTAATTTACACAAGACCTGATAATCAAGTTTCATTAATAGCTTCACGTCCTGCTTAATAGTTGTTTTCAAGCATCTGTTTCTAAATCTTTTAACGAAAACACTTCCGAAGATTATATTACCTTTATCTCTGACGCTTGCTGTATGAATAATGTGAATCTTAAACAACTTGCAACTGAGTTGGGGTTGGCT
>JBDTPD010000443.1:0-4315 GCA_039932855.1 Chitinophagaceae bacterium
AGTTCGGCTGTCCCCACTTGATCTGTTGCCGCAGCTTGATCTTCGTGAAAAAATGAATCAGTCTTTCCGTTATGATGCAAATGATGATAATGGAAGCCAACTGTTCATTAATATGCTCATGAGAGCTGTAAACACCGGGCAGATAACTGCTTTCGATGATGACAGATTCTCTATCCCTAAAACTCCGACTGAAATTGCTCAGCTTACTCAAGGTAGTAATGACACTGTTCCTAAATATGATGTAAACGATCCGAGTAAAATCATCGAATACGTTGTAACAAGAGCCAGCTTCGATGCTAAAAGTGTTGTGAAACTTCGTATCAAAGAAGAATGGGTCTTTGATCGTGAATCAAGCCGTTTATTCTGCCGTATCCTTGGTATCGCTCCTTTAAAAACGGAGTATCTGCCTAACGGACAGGAGAGAGGTACATCTACTTTGTTCTGGGTTTATTATCCTGATATGCGCCCTATGCTGGCCAAAGCAGAGGTATATAATCCAAAGAATATGGGACAAAGCCGCATGACCTGGGAAGAGCTATTCGAAAGTCGCATGTTCAGCAGCTATATCGTCAAATCAACGATCGATAACTCATCCAACAGAAATATCAAGTCATATATTAAAGATCCGATACTGGCTCTCCTCGAAGGAGACAACATCAGAGAAAAGATCTTTAACTATGAGCAAGACCTTTGGTCGTACTAACACCTGATAGTTTAATAGATTTTTGCTTAATATAAAATAGCCCCTGCCAAGGGGCTATTTTTTTATGCATTATGTTCATTTATAATGAATTAAAAAAAATATCAAAAAAGGTAAGGGGGTTATAGGAAAATAAGATAATTGTTGTATTTTCGTCTCGGTTTTTCATAGGATATTGGATTTTAAAAACGGGGCTGGATTTCTATCCTGGCCCCATTTTTTTGCCTTTTACTTTTTCTTCTCTTCATTCTTTTTCACCTGCAGATACTCAATAATGATTTTGGCTTTCGAAGGGCCGACAAATTTCTCCAACTCCTGCCGATCCTTCTCACGAATATTCTTAACTGATCTGAATTCTTTCAATAACAATTCTGCCGTTGATTTACCGATGCCAGGTATATCTTCCAATTCGTTTTTAAACGTGCCTTTGCTTCGTTTCTGACGATGAAAAGTAATACCGAAGCGATGTACCTCATCTCTGACCTGTCTTAAAAATTTAAGGCTGCTGCCGTAATAATCGAGTTTCAATGATTCCTTATCACCGGAGAAAAAGATCTCCTCTTCATTTTTTGCCAATCCTACCAGGGTAGACTGCCCGGTTAAGTTCAATTCATTTATCGCTTCCAGCGCAGCGCTCAGCTGTCCCTTACCGCCATCAATAATTACCAGTTGCGGCAACGGACTGTTTTCCTCGCTCAATCTTTTATATCGCCTGTATACCGCTTCTTTCATTGAGGCGAAGTCGTTGATACCTTCGACCGTCTTTACATTAAAATGGCGATAATCTTTTTTGCTGGGCTCCCCGTTTTTATAACATACCATTGCTGATACCGGGTAGCTACCCTGGAAGTTTGAGTTATCAAAGCACTCGATGTGTACAGGTAGTGAAGACAACTGCAGATCTGCCTGCAATTGCTCAAGAATCTTTATTTTATCGGTGTTCTTTGAAAGTTTGAGTCGCGCCTTGTTTTTCAATTCTTCGATAAAATAACCTGCATTCTTTTCTGATAACTCTAACAGCTTTTTCTTGTCTCCTGCTTTCGGTATTGAAATGATAATATCCGGTTGAGGAAATTCAATAGCAAATGGCAGTATTATTTCTCCGGCATCACTATTAAATGTGCTTCTTAACTGCGCTACCGAAAAACTAAGTATTTCTTCTTCCGGTTCATCAAGATGAGTTTCTACTTTACTGGTATGCGTTTGCACAATGGTGCCATTGCGCACCATCAGGAAATTGACAAAAGCAATGTCTTTATCTTTTAAAATGGAGAACACATCTACATCTGTGGTCTTTATGCTTGACACCACCGATCTTGCCTGGTAATTTTCGAGGTACTCTACTTTTTTGCGCGTCAATTCAGCTTTTTCAAAAGCAAGATTGCCGGCAAATAGTTTCATCTCTTCTTTAAAATGCCTGATCACGGGTGACAAATTTCCGCGAAGCATATTCTTTAGCTGGTCCAGCTTGTCCTTATAATCTTCCGCTGTTTGCAATCCTTCACATGGACCTTTGCAGTTACCAAGATGATACTCGAGGCAAACCTTGAATTTCTTTTGATTGATATTCTTTTCTGTAAGGTTGAGCGAGCAATTGCGTAATGGAATGGTTTGCCGGGTAAAATTGATCAGCTCTTTTACTTTCTTAACTGATGTATAAGGTCCGAGATACTGGGAGCCGTCATCTATCATATTTCTTGTCAGAAAAACCCGGGGATAAGGTTCGTTCCTGATCACGATATAAGGATAGCTTTTATCGTCTTTCAGGTTGATATTAAAAATCGGCTGGAACTGTTTGATCAATGAATTCTCCAGCAGGAAAGCATCCTGCTCAGAATTTACAATAGTGAAATCAATCCGTCTGATACGACGAACCAACTCATGTGTCTTATAGTTTGTGTAAGATTTATTAAAATAAGAGCTAACCCTTTTACGGATATTCTTTGCCTTGCCTACATAGATAAGCGAGTCCGAAGCATCATAATACTTATATATGCCGGGCTGCTGCGGAATTCCGGAAGTAATATGTTGAAATTCTTCTGCTGTCATTCTGTATCACTCTCATTCCAGGCTACTTTATAGGTAGAAACTGTTTCCGGCTCTCCAACTTTTTGACGACTTGTCGCCACCTGGAAACTTTCATCCATTTTCCATAACATTTTCTTTTCAATCAGGCTATCCTTTGTACTAACAACCGTATTAATAATAATGTTTGTAATCTTATCATTCGGTGGGGTTGTTCTGATCAGTATCTCTTCACGCTGAATAGTTTCTTTATCGGGATTGACAGGAAGATAAGTGATAATTACACGATCCAATGTTTCATCAAATTGTTTGTCTTCTTTATATCGATCACCATAGTCAGATTCCGAGATATCGGGTATCGATAAAAAATCTGCAGCAGCGGTCTTGAAATCTTCTCTTTTAATATAGCTTGTATCAGCCCGCCCACTATCAAGGTATGAGATTTTCATAATAGAATATACAGATGTATCAACATGCGCAACCTGGTCCTTAATAAAAGAGAGGACAGGCATAAATTTATCACCGGCTGGCTTCTCTTTTGTCTTGGACTTGCAACTGGTAAGAGCAAAAAAACATACCAGGAAGAAAAGGAAAGTTTGTCTCATTCTTTTATTGGATTAGTTATTACCAAGGCGTAAAATTAATAGAAAACTGTATTATACTTTGTATCCATTTTTTAAATACGGAATGGGTTTCACGCAAAGGCGCAAACAGGAAGCGCAAAGAATACAATACACTCTTTGCGCCTTTGCGTGAACTTATTCTAAAAAAAATCCCGTCCTGGTAAAAGACGGGATTGAAATATTGTTTGATAAAAAAATTATTCGTTAAGTGAAACCGCAACCTTTACACCAAAATCAAACAGGTTTTCTTTAACAGGGTATTTGTTGTGGAAACTGGATAATACCTGGTAACGTACCTGCGGACCGATTTGCCAATGTGTTTTACCACTTGTATAGTTGACAAATGTTTCGAAGCCTGTATTAAGATTGACATGACGGACCAGGGATGGAACTTCCGCATAATTCTTGTAATCTGTAGAGATCAGGTAAGCTCTATCCTTGATAATATAGGTTGGTTGAAGAGTACCTGCAATTCCAAAACTTGTTTTGCTGCCACCGAGCAATTTCAATTCTATACCTACCGGTACAGAAATAGAGAAGTAGAAATTTTTCAACCAGTCAGACTTGAATCCTCCATAATTTCTGTAAGGAGTCAATGTCGATACCGAATTAACACCATTACCATTGGAAGCATTCAGGTTGATGGTAGCAATCTCAGGATTGTAAGGAGATGCTTTTATGTCATACCGGTTAACGTTGAATTGGAAACCACCACGTATTCTCAGATTGGTTGTAACAGGATATGCTGCTGATAAACCTAATTGAAGACCCATGTCTGGTTTGTGTGTCACCGCTTTATTCACGTCTGATAAAGATGCGAAAGGATACGTGAGCGCTGATGTATTTTCAAAAGACTTGTTCTCGTCAAGTTTACGATAACTGACAGTTGGAGTAATAAATAGCTGCCAGATAATTTGTTTGCTATGCTTTGGCTGATAAGAATTCAATACACTCTCAATAGTAAGAG
>JBDTPD010000444.1:0-4307 GCA_039932855.1 Chitinophagaceae bacterium
AGAAATTATAAACTCGATATTAATAGCGTCGAACCAACCCTGACTTTTGTACGTGGTACATCATTCAGATTGGCTACCGGTTATAAGTATGAAAGCAAAGTAAATGCGCCAATATATGGCGGAGAAAAATCCAACTCCAGTTCGGTCAATATAGAATCGAAGTATAACGTACTTCAGAATAGTTCGATCACGACTAAATTTACCTTTAATAATATCGATTATAAATCTGCTAATAATAGCGCTACCAGTACAGTGAGTTATATTATGCTGGATGGCTTATTGCCTGGTAAGAATTTTCTTTGGAATGTTACCCTGACTAAACGTTTGCTTAATAACCTGGAATTAAATTTCCAGTACGATGGCCGGAAGGCAGGCGATTCGAAGACGGTGCATATTGGGAGAGCGACGCTGACGGCGTTGTTCTGAAATGTCTGAACCAGGATTTGGGTGGATTAAAAGATTTTTAGGAAATTGTGATAGGACATTAAAGTAGGTCTGGATTTGTGATGGAAGAAATGAGATATAAAGATATAACGGAAATATTATTGGAGCAGCAATGAAGGTTCATGGAGCATTGGGTAACGGTTTTCAGGAAGTTATTTACCAAAGGGCACTTGAAATTGAGTTTAAAAAAATGAATATCCCCTTCGAACGCGAATTCAATATGAAAATCTTTTATCAGGGTGAAGAAATTGGAGAAAGAAGAGTTGACTTCCTGATACAAGGAAAAATCATGGTTGAATTAAAAGCAATAATAAAGTTGGAGAATGTTCACCTTGCTCAGGCAAAGAATTATCTCGAAGCATATAATGTTGAAGTAGGATTACTATTGAATTTCGGATCAGGTAGTCTTGAATTTAAACGACTCGGGAATACAAAGTTCCGAGACACCTATATTTCCTAAAAATCCTTTAATCCACCCAAATCCTGGTTCAGACATTGAATCTAAAATGCATCACATCTCCATCTTTCACCACGTATTCTTTTCCTTCAATTCTTAATTTACCAGCATCGCGGCAAGCTGCTTCAGAACGATATTGAATGAAGTCATCGTAACCGATCACTTCGGCCTTGATAAATCCTTTTTCAAAATCGGTATGGATCACACTTGCTGCTTGTGGAGCTTTCCAACCTTGCTGGATCGTCCAGGCACGCACTTCCTGTACACCAGCGGTGAAGTAAGTATAGAGGTTTAATAATTTATAGGCAGAATGGATCAGTCGATCCAATGCAGGCTCTGTCATCTTGTATTCTTCCATGAACAATTGCTTGTCATCCACGCTTTCCAACTCAGCGATCTGTGCTTCAATAGAATTGTTCATGATGATCACTTCTGCCTTTTCATCTTTTACCGCTGCCTTCAATGCTTCGGAAAACTTATTACCGGTATGCATGGACGCCTCATCCACATTAGCAACGTATAGTACTGGCTTATCAGTCAGCAGAAACAGGTCAGCTACTGCTACTTTTTCTTCTTTGGTTAATTGAAGTTCACGAATGCTTCTTCCTTTTTCCAGTTGTTGTTTACAACGAATAAGCACATCCAGTTCTATTTTCAATTTTGGATCGATGCGGGCTTGTTTTTCTGTTTTCTGTATTTTTCTGTCAACGCTATCAAGATCCTTCAACTGAAGTTCGGTATCGATGATCTCTTTATCGCTAACCGGATTGATAGCACCTTCATCACGGAGGATGTTCTCATCTTCAAAACAACGGACGACATGGATGATAGCATCTACTTCACGGATATTTCCCAGGAATTTATTACCAAGTCCTTCGCCTTTGCTGGCGCCGCGAACGAGACCGGCTATATCCACGATCTCGATTTGTGTAGGTACGATACGGTCGGGGATCACCAGTTCAGCCAGTTTGCTCAACCGCTGATCGGGTACGTCTACCAATCCCACATTCGGGTCGATAGTACAAAAGCGGTAGTTGCTGGCCTGTGCCTTTGCGCTGTTACTGACCGCATTGAATAAGGTTGATTTTCCTACATTGGGTAATCCCACAATTCCTGCTTGTAATGCCATAATTCGAAGTCAAATTTAAAAGATCGCAAAGATAAGGAAATCGCGCTAGCAGAGAGGAGTGATTGATAAAGTACGAAATGCGAAGTACGAAGTACGGGCTTCGGATATTAGAAGAATCATCATTTTTCAGGGTCATCGTACTTCGTACTTCGTATTTCGTATTTTATCGCATGTCCCTTAACTTGAGACTCTAAACTCAACCCATGGCATTATCCCGGATATGGTCGGCTTTTATCATCATTGCAGTGCTGGTGGCTACGATAAGAATGATTGGTGGGGATCAAACGATATTCAGCCGTATGGTGGTCGGTAAATCTTCCGAAAAATATGACAGCATTTATTATGTAGGAGTGGGCTCTCCGGTCAATCAAAAGTTATCTTCTTCCTATACCGAATTCCTGAAAGAATATGGATACTACCGGACAGACAGTATACGCCGCGCTTCTGTATTGCTCACAGATAACCTGACCAGTGATTCAGTAAGGTTAGTGCAGGGAGCCAATCCGGTGATTAAGACTTTTACTTATGTGACAGTTCAGCAAAAGCTGGTGCGTAAAGTAGATGGCATAATAGAAACAGCGAAGAATGCGGTAACAGATATAATTATTCCATTGATTGGTATTCTTGCGTTATTTATGGGCTTTTTGAGTATTGCTGAAAAAGCAGGTGGAATACGATTCTTATCAAAGGTCATCTGGCCATTTTTCTCCAAGATATTTCCTGATGTTCCGAAAGGGCATCCGGCCACAGGGCATATGATGATGAATTTTTCTGCCAACCTACTCAATCTTGATAATGCGGCTACACCTTTTGGTCTAAAAGCCATGGAGAGTTTGCAGGAATTAAATCCTGATAAAGCTGTTGCTTCCAATTCACAGATCATGTTCCTGGCGCTTCATGCATCGGGACTGACATTGATCCCGGTAACGGTTATTGCGTATCGTTCCAGTTTGCATGCAGCTAATCCTACTGATATTTTTATTCCCTGTATGATCGCCACGTTTGTTGCTACTATTGCTGCTATGCTGATCGTATCATTCAAACAAAAAATCAATGTATTGCAGCCAGTCATTCTTGCGTGGATATTGGGGATCTCTGCATTGATTGCTTTACTGGTATGGTACGTAAAAACTCTTGATCCGGCGCATGCGCAATCCTTTTCAAGCATATTAAGCAATGGGATCATTATAGGAATTTTTGTAGCGATTGTTATTGGAGGTGTTTACAAAAAAATAGATGTATTTGATGCATTTGTAGAAGGAGCGAAGGGAGGTTTTGAAACGGGCATACGAATCATTCCTTATATAGTAGGAATGCTTGTTGCCATCAGTATGCTGCGAACCAGTGGTACGTTTGATGCTGTTATTAATGGAATAAAAATGTTTTTTGCCGCTATAGGAACTGACACCAAATTCGTTGATGGATTACCAACTGCCTTTATAAAACCATTGAGTGGTACAGGGGCGAGAGGAATGATGCTGGATACGATGAAGACGTTTGGCCCGGATTCTTTTGCTGGTAAATTATCTTCTGTATTGCAGGGAACATCGGATACTACCTTTTATGTTGTTGCTGTATATTTTGGTTCTATCAGTATTAAGAATACGCGGTATGCAATCGGATCAATGTTACTTGCGGACCTGGTAGGAATTATCACCTCTATCTTATTAGCGTATTTATTCTTTGGATAAAAAACAAAAGCTGCCTCCGGGTGGAAGCAGCTTGTTTTCTCATGTGTGTGATTGCGCGATGTGTGAACTTACTCCTGTAATTATTTTCTATTATTGATTGTATAAGAATGATACATTGGGAAGCTTAGTTCCAGTGCCGGTATTATATCCTCTCGAGAAAGCTGTTAATACTCTTTTGTTCGGAACAGTTGTCGGTGACGCATTCAGGGCCGGATATACAGCGATAAATGGAGTAGCTGTAGTTGATCCGCCGGTGCGTATATACCAATGCGCCGTATCACCTCTGTTCAGCAGGAAAGAAGGACTCTGCATGGTATAAGCTACATCACTGGCAACTTTTGTAGGGCCGAAATACAAATCCATAGTAGGAACGTTGGGCATCAGGTTCAAAAATGTATAACGCGATGTATTATCGGCGGGCGTACTGATATCATCGGTGACAAGTACAAGTTTTGTTTTGACCGCTGTATCCGTCAGGTAAGCTGAATAATATTTACTCGGCTCCAGTGTGACAGTTCCGGTAAAGAGTGGAATAGAGTCGATATTCGTACCTGCTTTTGGTACAGTTAATCCGATTCTTGTTGAA
>JBDTPD010000445.1:0-4306 GCA_039932855.1 Chitinophagaceae bacterium
CCCAGTGGCGTATTAAAAGCCGCCGCAAGACCCGCAGCGGCGCCAGTAAGAATAAAACTCTTCTGAGAAGAACGGGGCCAGCTTTCAGGTATAAACCGATGTATCACGCGAAAAACGGAACCTGCAATTTGAATGGTTGGGCCCTCGCGTCCAATAGCTCCTCCTCCCAACACCATAAAAAGACTGGAAACGATTTTAATTGCTATGATGCGCAGACTTAGCAATTTTGTAATTCCTTTTTCGTGTTTTTCAGGAGTGAGATCAATAGCCGCCATTATCTGCGGAATACCGCTACCTCTTGCATTTGGCGCAAAACGCTGCACAATTATCCAGGCAATTAAAAAAGACAATGGAGCAAGAATAAATATGATCCAGTCGTTCCACTGAATAAAATAATGCAACAATGTTTCCGACAAATTGAACATTTTGGTATATCCTACCGCAATCACCCCTGTAATTAATGATGCCAGCCAGAATGGAATAGCCTGCAGCAAATTTCTCCTGATCTTTTCATTATGCAATTTACTTATGTAAAATCTAGTTAACTTTTCTATCTTCCCTTTCCATCTGTATTGCATAAGCCTTATTAATAATTCAGTTATTATATTTGTTACCGGTTAAACAGGTAGATACGTGATATGTTATCGAGGAACTTAACCTTAAATTCAAAATGAATGATTTTTACATCGCTAAGTTCCGTAAAAATCATTTCCCACAGGCCTGAATATCATATTTTATTATACGGTATTACATTGCCATCATCCTGCTTTTCCCCATCAGTCATGGAAAGTCCGTATCTTATTTTTTCTGCAATCTTTGTTAAAACAAACGTTTTGCATCCCAAAAATAATCTATTATTACAGTATGAATATCCATCAACCCACGCCTAAACCAAAGCCTACCCTCATCCTCCTGGATGTATACGATACCCTGTTGCAGATGAATCCAGTGGAAAAAAAAGTAAACCAATTGCTGGACAATAGAAAAGGTTATCTCATCTGGTTTGAGTTGTTTATGCAATATTGCTTTGTAGACAATTGTATTGCGGAATTTAACGATTTTACGGCTATTGCAAGGGCTACCTTGCACATGTCCGCAGATATGCTGCAGACATCAATATCAGAGGAGCAAATCGAATCTGTACTCGTGCTACTTAAACATCTTCCGCTGCATGAAGGAGTAGAAAGCGGTTTATCTCAACTCAATGACCAGGGAAAAAGGATTGCTGCACTCACTAATTCCCCGGAAAGAACAGTAACTGAACGCATGGAAAGAACCGGACTGATTTCTTATTTTGAAAAGGTGCTCAGCGCAGAGCATGTGGGAAAATATAAACCAGATCTTTCCGTGTATCAGTGGGCTTCTCAAATATTAAAAGTACAGGCCCCGGAAATATTATTAGTCTCTACACACGGCTGGGACCTTGCGGGGGCTCACAATGCAGGAATGCAGACTGCCTATCTGAAACAAAGTAATCAAATGCTGTATCCACTGGCCCCTAAACCTGACTATATATGCAGCAGCCTCATAGATCTGGCTAAACACCTTCAGTAGCCAGGGCCATGCTCAACTACTTAATGACTCAAATTTTTTTCCTTCAATTCTTCTTTTAAAGATATTCCTCCTTTGATACCAAAATCGATGGTCCGGATAGGGAAAGGAATCAAAATATCATTAGCTTCGTACGCCTTCTTGATTCGAATGATAGCTTCACTACCTGTTTCAAGCCATGCTTTTTGTTCCGGAGATTTGACCCATAACCGGATAACAAAATTAATTGAGCTGTCTGCAAATTCCAGGAAGAAGAGGGTGGTAGGATCCTCATCAGATAAATCAGGAAGGTCTCTGACAGCTTCAAGGGTTACTTTCTTAACCAATTCCAGATCTTCACCATATGAAACGCCGATAGTAAGGTCCATTCTTCTTTTCCCGAGTATAGAAAAGTTCTCAATAGGGTTTTGAAACACATCCTTGTTCGGTATAATAACCATTTGTCCTTGAAAAGTGCGTAACACGGTATCCCGAAGATTAATATCTTCTACTTTTCCCATGTAATTTTTCAATTGAACAATATCGCCGGTATGAAAAGGTTTGCGAAAAGAAATAAAAATTCCGGAGATAAAATTAGCTGCAATATCCTGAAAAGCAAAAGCGAGGGCCAGACCTAATAGGCCTGCACCTGCCAGGATGGACGTTACTGCCTTATCCAGCTTCAAAATACTCAGAACCACAAAGAAAGTAATGCCGATAAAAGAAAAATAGAGAATAGAGGCAAATAACTGATTGATGGCTTTATTATGTGTAACTTTTTTCATCATTACACCGGCAACCCTCCTGATAACGCGGGACATCAAAAGGCCGATCGCCAGAACAATTGCCGCCAATACCAGATTAGGGATCATGCGGACCAGTTCATGGAGCCATGCAAAAAGTTTATGAGAGATGAGTTGATAAGCGTTGCTGAAATCCATTTGCTGATGACGTATTATAATTTGTTAGATAAAGATTGATTATTTTTTCCTGCTATATACTTTACTTCATAAACATCCTTCCTCCGGTCTTTTAAATTACGAACTGAACCATGAGCGTGCAACTCGCTTAACAGAGACAGATCTACATCCGAGATCAGTACCATTTCGGTATTGGGTGTAGCCTCGCTTTTGATACCATTGAAGGGAAAAGCATAATCACAGGGTGTAAATACCATAGACTGAGAATAGGATATATCCATATTTTCTACTTTTGGCAAATTGCCTACGCTTCCAGAAATAGCCACATAACATTCATTTTCAATAGCCCTTGCCTGGGCACAACACCTGACGCGCATGTAAGAGTTCTGTGTGTCGGTCAGAAAGGGAACGAACAGAATCTGCATCCCCTGATCGGCCAGTATGCGTGAAAGTTCTGGGAATTCTACATCATAACAGATCAATATCCCTACAGTTCCTGCATCGGTCTCGAAGGTCTTTAACATGTTGCCGCCCTGCATTCCCCAGCAGGATAACTCGTCAGGAGTGACATGGATCTTTTCGTATTTATCCACTTTCCCATTTCTATGGCACAGATAACCGACATTATTAATGACTTCATTTTCGATACTTGGCAAACTACCTGTAATGATATTGACGTTGTACCTGATCGCCAATTGAAGGAACCTGTCTCTTATTTCAGGCGTGTGACGAGCAAGCTCTCTCATGGCGGCCGCTTCATTGAGGTGATTGAACTTCGCTAGCAATGGTCCATTGAAAAGTTCAGGGAAAAGTGCAAAATCACTTTTATAGCTCGATACCGTGTCTACAAAATATTCAACTTGTATAAATAACTCTTCCAGATTCTCATAAGCACGCATCTGCCATTGAACCAACCCCAACCTTACATAACTGGATGGAGTGTAGGATCTGGCAGACCGAAAAGAATAATAAATATTATCCCATTCCAATAAAGTTGCATATTCCTTGCTTTGAACATCATCGGGCATATATCCTTTGAGCACTTTTTTAACATGAAAATCATTGGAGAGCTGAAAACTCAGAACCGGATCATAAATTTCTTTATTTTTTACTTTTTGTATATAAACTTTTGGAGTAATGGCATCAGCATGTACATAATAATTCGGAATTCGTCCACCAAAAACAATGCCCTTCAAATTAAGATGTTCACAAAGCTCTTTTCTTGCATCATACAGCCGACGTCCTAATCGCAGTCCCCTATAATCCGGATGGATAAATATTTCTATTCCATATAAAATTTCACCTTTAGAATCGTGTGTGCTGAAACTGTAGCCGCCTGTAATTTCCTTATACGTATGCTCATCTTCAAATCTTCCATAATCTACAATGATAGACAAGGCACAGCCTACTACCTGGCCATCTGCTTTTAATACCATCTGTCCCTCCGGAAAGCGATTAATCAGCGCTTTCAAAGACTCAAGACTCCAATAACTCCCCTGCCAGTTGGGATAAGCAGCTTTCATAACCAATAACAATTCCTGATAATCATCTAAGGAAAGGCGTTCAAGATCTAATTGATTAATTGCAATAGACATATTTATAAATTTAGTGGCTGTGAACAAAAAGCGCTCTCCTATGTACTGTTCCTGACGGAATAAAGGGATTTATCAGTCCATGAAGGGTGGTCTTTTAGTAAAAATCCGGCGGGCTCAAAGGCATGGCCCAAGCTATGCAACCGAGGCTAATAGATGGCCGACTTTCCTCAAAATACGATTTAGTATGGGTATCATAAAAATAGATCATGATATAGGGGAAAGAAAAAATTTCCGTCCCGGTGCATCGCCCTGCCAATAGCT
>JBDTPD010000446.1:0-4301 GCA_039932855.1 Chitinophagaceae bacterium
AGTGATTAGGGCAAATGATCAGCATTAGAAATAAATAAAAAAGAAGAATGATTTTTGAATCAACATCTATTGATAAATTCTGCCCGACACTTCGGTATGATTTTAAATTTACAAAACATAAGGCTGGATTCTTAATAGACGTTCTGGTTATATCCTTTCATGGAAAATATAGAAATGGCTCTGCCGGCCATCCGGATGCAGGTTTAATTAGTGGAATATTTAAATTAGGTGTTGAAGTGTTTGACCCATTTTCAGTGTTAGTAGATATTAGTGGACTGGAATATGAATGGGGAGATGATTTAAATTTAATATTTCCAGATGATAACTGTGCAAATATAGTTGTGTTGGTTGGCAACAAATGTAGAAGGGCAATCTCAACTTTACTCTTCGGACTGGATACAGATAAAGATATTGTAGACAATGATTATTTTTTTGATGATTTTGATAAGGCAATATCAAAATTAAATGAGCGGCATTTAAGTTAATTCTATAATACTATGCCAAAAGTCAATTTTGAAATTGAATATATTTCTCTCTATGGTGGCGGTGTAGAAATAATCTTTACGACTATTGATTTCCTTGATACCGGACATAGTTTTGATTATTCCTACATCTTAAAGGATGCCGAAAACAGGCATATTGCTGGCAGAGGCGCTAGTATTTACAAAAAAACCATTGATACGGATGAACTGCAATTTCTTATAACACATGCTATGCATAATATCAATGATTTCCTGATTAACCGAAAGAGACATTTCAAGGTTCTAAAAGCATCCCTCCATAAATCTTAAGTGTAGAATAGGGAGCGAAAGAAACAGAGCGTGAACGATGGTGGCGCGCTCCCGCTCCCCGCTCTGTTTCTTGTTATTACCTATTCCGGGTATTGGTTTGTTTATGGTGAGACCTCATCTTTGAAATCTATGTGCCATGCATTTTTCCAATCTTATCTCCTCATACTTCAATAAAAAATAATGAAACGACTTTATCTGACAGTAATCATCTCCTTATTTTTCCTTGGTTGTTTTGGGCAAATAAAAACAAATGCCGATAGCCTTCAGGATATTGCCCCTTTTATAAAAGTCACTTTGTTAGGTACAGGTACTCCTCAGCCAAGTATGGAGCGATTTGGAGCATCTATTCTTGTTCAGGCTGGTAGCGAAAACCTATTGTTTGATGCCGGGCGTGGCTGTTTGCAAAGATTGCGTCAGATAAACTTTTCGTATGATAAGATAAATGCTCTTTTTCTGACACATCTCCATTCAGATCATATTGTGGGTTTACCTGACCTGTGGCTCACGGGATGGCTTGTATCAAAGCGGAAAATACCGCTGAATGTATTTGGACCTGCTGGTACTAATAATATGATTGAATATTTGCAAAAGGCATTTGCTTATGATATCAAAATAAGAATAGAAGATGATCACGCCTCTGCAGAAGGTTACAAGTTTTTAGTTAAGGAGATACAGCAAGGAATTATTTATGAAAAAAATGGCGTTAAAGTAACTGCCATTGAGGTAGATCATTATCCGGTTGCACCTGCTTTTGGATATCGCGTGGAGTATAATGGACATTCAGTTGTATTATCCGGTGACACACGGTATTCGGAAAACTTAATCAAATACGCAACGGGAACAGATTTATTAATACATGAAGTCATCATTGCACCGGATACATTAAGTAAATCAGATCCGGCATATAGCAGAGTAGCGCACCATACTTCTATTGAACAAGCAGCAACCATTTTTAATCAGGTAAAACCAAAACTTGCTGCATATTCGCATATTGGAAATCCCTTCGGGCAGAATGAACAAGAGATATTAAGACGGACAAAAGCAAATTATTCAGGAAGAGTAATCCTGGGAGAAGATTTGATGAGTTTTTCCATTGGCGATACAGTTTCTGTACGTGTCGGGCAAAAGAAATGAGAGCGAGGAGCAGAGCGGGAGCGAAGGAATCTATCTGAAATGTAAATCTGCATTTGTAGAATAGTAAGCAGCTTATTTCATTCAAAATATAAATTATGAATCGTATTCAACAACCTCGCCGAAAATTTCTTCAGACAGGAATTGTAGGATTCTGTACTGCGTTTTTTACAGGTCTGCCAAAAATCAGTTTTGGCAAATCTGGTGCTACTATCGATAAAGGAATTGTGGTACGCGAAAATGAAGGAACACATATTTTAACCAGACGTAAAGTGCCTGTAAACATAAAAATATCCAAATCAAAACATGGCATAGAGGGTATTTCTTTTTGCGTTGAAGACCAAAGCCCGGGGCGTAAGATGCGTATTCATAAACATCTGAATAATGATGAACTTATTTTTATTCATAAAGGAGAAGGCGTATTAACTTTAGATAATGAGTCTATTGAGGTAAAAACAGGGGATGTAGTATTTGTTCCCAGGGATACATGGCATGGATTAGACAATACCGGCAAAGAGAGCCTGTTGATGGTTTTTCAGTACTCACCAGCTGGCTTTGAAGAATATTTCATAGAGAATGGCACACTTGCAGGGGAGCCAGCTAAAGAAAAAACTGAAGAAGAATATGCAATAAGTGCGAAAAAGTATGGAATGGTTTATAAAGATAAACTCTGATAAATTTATTATTTAACCGCTTATAATTTTCTGACAGACGGTGCTTAAACAAAACCATTATATCGGGGAATGGGACTATTTAGTTTTAAAAAATGATAAACTTGTTGATTTAAACCGTAAGCTTTTTATATACCTCGAGGTTTTCATAGGAAAACAGGGTAATCTTTAAATAAAGATAAATTGGAAATCAGCTTGAAATAAGGAATAGAGGAAGAAACATATTCGTATAATGAAACCAATGTGGTAAGTGTGGAGAACACAGAAAAAGAGCGGAGCGAGAGTGGCACACTACATTCTTGCTCCGCTCTTTTTTTTGCTTCTGCTTCATAGAATTTTATCTTCATGGTTCGATCAACGCATTATTCAGTTTATTAATTATGGTAAAAAGTATTTATTAATTTCTTCGTAAGTTTTAATTCATCCGGATTTTAATTCGTCGGAAATTTTTTATCACACAAAAATTTAGGAGTGCCGCGTATTCAAATGCAGATCATCTTGCAATAACATAAGAATTGCTCCTTTCTTACTGCTGAAAAATCTCCATTCATATTTAGTATAAAAATAACATCATGTATTTTCTCTTATTCGAATTAAGTGAAACACCATAACGCATTTATTATTTTTTTGGTATCTGCTTAAGTTTGTTTGGTCGCTTACATGCTTTCGTTATTTTCGATTCGAAGAGCTTAACAAGCTTACTTTCTATTTTTAAACCTAACCTTAAAAAAATGCGTTCTATCATCTTACCCCTGCGCCATCTACTGGCATCTCTATTGTTCTTATCGCTGTTTTCAAGTTGCAAAAAAAATATTTCAGATCTGGAAATTCCGGCAAACGCTATCGCTGGTATTCCTGCATTTCCTTTGACCTGGGAAAATACCGATTACATGCCTACTCCAGTTGGTACAACAATTTTAGTACCGTGGGCCAGTGGATCTGTGAAAGGTTTCTCCCCTGATATTTGGTACGATTACGTGCAAGCCGATGGTTGGGAGCTCGTCTATAACACATTTAACACAGTCAGTCTGCCAAACAATCCTTTCTTTGTATTGTACAACAAGTATCGCGGTTTATTGCGGTACTACATTTATATTACGACTTCCGGTTTTACTACGTCTTCTTATTTGACAACAGGTCTGAACTTAGGTCCAAATTCTATAAACTCACCAATGTTAAACTATGCTACACAAGACATCGTGGATGTGAGTCTTAAACCTGTGTCTGTTATCAAGATTGAACCAACGCAAATAGCAACAGGAACCTGGTATGCTGCGCAATATGAAATCGCTTATGATCCAGGAACTTCAGGATTTACTTATTCGCAGCTTGGTTTGAACTTAACGCTGAAATGGACAAATGTTACACAGGTGTCTTTAGGTGGAACTTCGGTTGGAACAATAAAAGGTACAATTACAACACCGGGAACATCTTTTAATCTTGGCGCCCAAGTGCAAAAAGGCGCATTAAGCGCAGTTGGGTTAGCAGCATTCAACAGTGCTGCCGGACCTGATCCGACAAAACCAGAAATCGGTAATCTAATGGGAATATCCGCGGGTATCTTCAAGGCTATTAAAGATGGATTAACAAGCGGCGGACTTGGTGTTGTCAAAAACATTTTCAATGCGATTCTTGGTGGAGGCGGCACGGGACCAACAATACAAAGTCTGAACGCCACTATTAGTACAGACATTACTTTGACAGGCTC
>JBDTPD010000447.1:0-4301 GCA_039932855.1 Chitinophagaceae bacterium
TTGACGCTGTTCAGAAAAAGACAGCAAAATTGATTTTCAAATTCACGAATGAACGTTTATCCCCCTGTCGCGAACCCTTCAAAGACAGTCATACCGCCATCGATAAAGATGCTGGCGCCAGTGATATAATCGCAGATGGTATTATTAAAGTAACAGAACTGAAACTTAGTTTATCCGGAGCAAGCGATCTGAAAGCAAAGTTGCAGGTTGATAAACTGACCGTCGACATTAGTGGTGCATCTGATCTGAGTATTAATGGTTCAGCTACTGATCTGAAAATTGAGGCAAGTGGTGCCAGCAAATTCAAAGGTTTTGACCTGGCAACTGATTATTGTGTGGCCCGCGCTAGTGGTGCCAGTGATATAGATATTACGGTTAACAAAGAATTATCGGTGCATGCTAGTGGTGCGAGTGATATTGATTACAAAGGTGCCGGTGTTATCCGTGACTTGCATACGAGTGGAGCAAGTAGTGTGTCAAGACATTCGTAAAAAATCACGTGAATAATTGTTGAAAAGTTTATCATTATCGATTTCTCTATAAGCAAGTTGAAAAGTAGAAAAGGGTCAATCATTCGATTGGCCCTTTCTTCTTGTGTAGAATATAATTCCCTCTTATATTTTATGATGTTATCAAATAGATACTTATGATGATATTTTCTATTGGTTCGGTCTTTGTTCTTAGTTGATCATAACCCTATTGTTCCAAAAAACTTTTTGTTATGAGATTCAGTGATCATTGGCCATGTATAGAGGCGTGTAATAAATGTATAGCTATTTGTAATCATTGCATGGTGTCTTGCCTTGACGAAAATGATGTTACTAAAATGCGAGATTGTATCCGGCTTGACCTTGAGTGCATTAACATTTGTAAAGCGGCGGTTGATTTTATGAGTACGGGAAGTAATTATACAACGGCTATTTGCCAGATGTGTGCAGATATTTGTCATGCCTGTGCAGATGAGTGTGATAAATACGATATGGATCATTGCCGGGAATGTGCCACTGCGTGCAGGGAATGTGCGGAGGAGTGTATGAATATGGCAGCGTGAGTACGAAGTACGAACTAAGAAGTAAGGGTGCATGTAAATAGTGAATTTAACATATCAAGACCCCGTACTTCGTATTTCGTACTTCCTTAAAATAGTTTGGCTGATTAGCGTCTTGCCCTTACCTTTGCTGCCCACCGGGTAAAAAGGAAAAGTGAGAGTGCCGGGTGAATATCAGGTATAAACTGAAGAAGATCAGGCTGGTGAGTTGAAAAACGACAGTATTTAATCTTTATATCGCGAAGTAGAGCAGCGGTAGCTCGTCGGGCTCATAACCCGAAGGTCGGGAGTTCGAACCTCCCCTTCGCAACCAGGAAGTCCGCCGGTAGGCGGATTTTTTATTTTAATAAGCAATAAGAAATGGGAAATAAGGAATAAGAAATAAGAAAGTACCCCCAACCCCTAAAGGGGAGTTTGAGACTTTCTTATTTCTTATTTCTTATTTCTTATTTCTCATTTATCATGAAAGTTGGTTTTGTAAATATCTTCGGGCGTCCCAACGCCGGCAAAAGCACTCTGCTGAATGCATTGATGGGTGAGAAAATGGCCATCGTATCACCGAAAGTGCAGACGACACGTCATCGTATCAAAGCTATCATGACGGAAAAAGATTACCAGGTTATTTTTTCTGATACTCCCGGCATCATCGAACCTAAATACAAACTGCATGAAAAAATGATGCAGGCTGTTAAAGGCGCATTGGAAGATGCTGATATTGCCTTGCTGATCGTTGATGTCAATGAAAAGTGGGAAGAAGTGAATACGATCTTCGAAGGATTGAGACTGCGTGTACCGGCTATTGTTGTAATTAATAAAATCGACAGGGCATCGCAGGAAAAAATAAAAGAAGCGGTCAATTTTTTTGAAAGCAAACCCTATTGCAAAAAAACAATTACCATCTCAGCATCGAGTGGTATCAATATCAAGAATTTTTTAAAACCTATTCTTGAATTATTACCGGAAGGTGAGCCTTTTTATACCAATGATGATATCAGTGATCTGCCTACAAAGTTTTTTGTAAGTGAACTGATCAGGGAAAAGATTTATGAATTTTCACAAGACGAGATTCCTTATCATACGGCGGTACTTGTTCGTGAATACAAGGAAAAAACAACATTGATCAAGATCGTTGCAGATATCATTGTTCATCGCGAAACGCAAAAAGTGATACTGATAGGAGAGAAGGGAAGCATGATCAAAAAAATTGGTACCGAAGCGCGGAAAGATATCGAAGCGTTTATCGGTCAAAAAATATTCCTCGAGCTGTTTGTTAAAGTAAAGCCGAAGTGGAGAGAGAATGATATGCAGTTAAAAGAGTACGGCTATTGAAGTACAAGTTTGAAATACGAAGTACGGGGCACCATTTCAATCAAGTCGTACTTCGTATTTCGTAATTCGTATTTTCAGATTGATAACGTTTTCAAATAGAGATTATGTCATTTACAGTAGCAATAGTAGGTCGTCCCAATGTAGGAAAAAGCACCTTGTTTAACCGTTTGCTGGAAGAACGGAAAGCCATCGTCGATGATGAAAGCGGTGTAACCCGTGATCGTCAATACGGCGTTAGTGACTGGAACGGTAAAAGTTTCAATGTCATCGATACAGGTGGATTTGTAGAGGGAAGTGAAGATGTGTTTGAAAAAGAAATCGCCAAACAGGTATTGGTAGCACTCGAAGAAGCTAATGCAGTCATTTTTGTTGTTGATGCACATACCGGTCTTACCAATCTTGATGATGCAATGGCCAGGGTATTGCGCAAGAGTCCAAAGCCTGTTTTTCTTACTGTAAATAAAGTAGATAATAATGAACGCCTGATGGAAGCATCAGAGTTTTATAGTCTCGGTTTCGAACATGTCTTCTTCATTGCTGCTGCCAGTGGTAGTGGTACCGGTGAATTGCTTGACGAACTTGCCGGATTGATCAGTGAAGATGCATCGGAAGAAACAAAAGCGATGGGAGAACTTCCAAAGATCGCTATCATTGGTCAGCCGAATGTAGGTAAATCATCTTTACTGAATGCATTGATTGGTACAGAGAGAACGATTGTCAGTGATATCGCAGGTACAACACGTGATAGCATTCACACACACTATACATTATTTCAACGCGAATTTGTATTGATCGATACAGCAGGTATCCGTCGTAAAGCAAAAGTGCACGAGGACCTGGAATTTTATTCTGTTATCCGTGCTATTAAGGCGGTGGATGAAGCTGATGTTTGTTTATTGTTGCTGGATGCCGAGAAAGGTATCGCCGCACAGGATCTGAATATTTTTAGTCTTGCGGTGCGCAAAGGTAAAGGTGTGGTCGTGTTGGTGAATAAATGGGACCTGGTAGCCAAAGAAACCAATACGGCTAAAGAATATGAGGACAAGCTAAAAAAGAAACTGCAACCGTTCAGTGACGTTCCTATTCTTTTTATATCAGCGATAGAAAAGACCCGTATTTTCAAAGCAATCGAAATAGCGCTTGATGTTTATGCGAAACGTAGCCGCAAAGTTCCTACTTCAACATTGAATGAAGTGATGCTGAAAGCAGTGGAATCTTATCATGCGCCGGTAGTCCGCGGTCATGCGGTCAAGATAAAATATATTACACAGTTGCCAACGACTGTTCCTTCCTTTGCGTTTTTCTGCAATTTCCCTGACGATATTAAAACGCCATATAAAAATTACCTCGAGAATCAGTTGAGAAAGAATTTTGATTATAGCGGGGTTCCGATAAGGATGTTTTTCCGGAAAAAGTGAGAAATAAGGAAATTAAGAATTATGAATTATGAATGGCTAACCGAAACCTGCCACATTCATAATTCATAACTCATAATTCTTAATCCCCTTATTTCTCATTCTCATCCCTAATTTTGCGCCACGAAATAGTTTTAAATCAAAAACCAATTTTAATGAAAAAAATATTAGCAGTACTCTTCCTGGCTGTAACTTTTGCAGCATGTAACAACGAAGGCGAAAAGACACCTGAAATAGGAAAAGACAGTTCAGACACTCCTCCTCCTGAGACTCCTCAAAGCAGAGCTATGACAAATAAAGATTCTTCTTCACACGCAGGTGGAGATTCTACATTGCACATGACTGGCGATACAATGCATAACCATCATTAATTTTTCCAGGATTCACGATACGTTGACAGAAAAATCTCTCACTACCGGGGGATTTTTCGCATTTAATACTGTTGGTTTTCTCCGGGTTTAGAATATTACTGAAACTAATTTGCCCATCGAAATTAGTTTGTATGAAAT
>JBDTPD010000448.1:0-4298 GCA_039932855.1 Chitinophagaceae bacterium
TCCTGTCAGAGATGATGCCGCAAATGTAGCTGGCGTATTGGTGGTGTGTAATGAGACCACGCAAAAAGTATTGGACAATGCGGCGCTGCAGGAAAGTGAACATAAGTTACGTTTTGCTATTGACGCAACTGAGCTCGGCACCTGGGATCTTGATCCGGTCACCAATAAATTTACCGGCAATGCACGGCTTAAAGAATGGTTTGGAATAAAGCCCCAGGAAGAAATAGCTCTTTCATTGGCCATTGATTCAATGTTGGCGACAGATAGGGAACGTGTAACTGCTGCCATACAGCGTGCATTAGAATATTCGTCCGGCGGTTTGTATGATATTGAGTATTCCATTATACATCCACATACAAAAAAGGAACGCATTGTAAGAGCCAAAGGAAAAGCATGGTTCAACGACGAAAAGAGTGCGTGTCGTTTCAATGGTACATTACAGGACATCACGGAGCAGGCACAAAGCAGGAAAAAGATTGAAGAGAGTGAATTACTTGCGCGCCATATCATTCAGCATTCGGAAGCTGCGCAGATCATCTGGACAGGAGAAGATATGATCTTTGCTATGGTCAATGATAAAATGCTGGACATGCTTGGCCGTGATATGTCGATCATTGGCAAATCATTTATGGAAGCCATCCCGGAATTGACTGGCACACCATTGATGGAACGGCTAAGACAGGTGTATCATTCCGGCGAAACTTTTCATCAGCCTGAAGAGATGTTTGTATTGATAAAAAACGGCATACCGCATACCGGATACTATCATTACACCTATAAACCATTAAAGAATGGTGCCGGTGAAACATATGGCATCATTTGTACGGCTTTTGAAATAACTGACCAGGTAGCACTAAGAAAACAAATTGAAGAAGCAGAAGCAAAGGCAAGACTGGCCATCGAGTCATCCGATCTTGGGCAATACGAAACAAATCTTCTCACCTACGAGATCAGGACCAACGAGCGCTTCGATGCTATCTGGGGCGAGAGCAATCCGATGTCGCGTGAGTTATTGATCAATATGATTCATCCTGATGACAAGCCGATGCGCGACAAAGCATATGAAGAAGCCATACGCACCGGCAAATTAAATTATGAAGTAAGAATTGTGTGGAGAGATCAATCTGTTCATTGGGTGAGATTATCCGGAAAAGTGTTTTATAATAATGAAGGTCAAGCGGTGTCTATTCTTGGCGTTACGCAGGATATTACTACAAGAAAAGAACTCGAACGTCACAAAGATGATTTCGTAAGCATGGTGAGTCATGAATTAAAAACACCATTGACATCGTTGCTTGGTTTCTCCCAGCTGTTGGGGCAGCGATCAGCAATGCACACCGACCCGCACCTGGATATGATGGTCGCAAGAATGGAAACACAGGCAAAGCGACTCAATTATATTGTTCAGGATCTCCTGGATGTAACAAGAATAGAAGGAGATAAGATCAAATTCAGAGAGGAGCAATTTGATTTTCATCAACTGCTGAAATTAATTGTTGAAGAGATACAGGGTGTTACACAAACACACCAGGTCATTATTGATCGCAGTGAGCCGGTCACTGTTTTTGCCGATAAAGAACGTACCAGCCAGGTATTGACCAATCTATTGATGAATGCAATAAAATATTCTCCGAAAGGAAGCGATGTTATCGTTTCAAGTTATCGTAGCGAAAAGGAAATAGTTTGTTCCATCAAGGATACCGGTCCCGGTATCAGTAAAGAGAACCAGGCAAAGATCTTCGAGCGTTTTTACCAGGTCACAGAAAATAATAAAGCCACATCTGGTCTTGGATTAGGGTTATATATTTCGTCAGAAATTATTAAACGTCAGCAAGGAAGAATATGGCTGGAGAGTGAGCCCGGCAAAGGTGCAACGTTCTATTTTACAGTGCGGACAAATAATTGAGGTTTTGGTTTCACGCAAAGACGCTAAGTTTTCGCGAAGACGCAAAGAGTCTTTGCAACTTTGCGGTTCTCTTTGCGCCTTTGCGTGAAAAAAAAATTTCAATATTACTTTACCCGATTTTTCCTAGTTTGCATGCCTATGAAATACTTCTTCATTTTATTTGCATCCGCTATATTATTCTCCTGCAACAATGCAGATCAGCAAAAAGAAAATACTGGTAAAGCAGCTACTGATAGTTCTTCTGCTAAAGATGTTGACTCCAATGATTTTACAAAATTAGTCACTACTGTTCCATTTGCCGGTGTATGGGTAAATGAGACATATGTAAATGATATTAAGAAAACAAAATCACCACGCAGTTCACAGAACATCAACGCAAGCTGTATCGTTATTCCTTCAAAGACATTGAAAGAAACAAGAATGATCAATGGCTTTCATGAAGGCAGTGAAGATTGGGCAATTGTAAAAAAGGGAGACGGGTTCCAGTTTTACAACAGCGGTTTGACGAAGCTGGCAAGAAAGATCGATGTTATTTCTCCTGATAAAATTAAGATCGGTGATCAGACGTTCATTCTTATGAAACATGGCGACCCTAACAAATCCAACTTTAATATTCTCGAAGAAATATTATTCAGTGGTCAATTTCAATCTGCTTCCGGCAATAAAGTAAGTTTTACTACTAACGGACAGGTCACTGGTCTTGATACCCTCAATTATTACAATGCGGTGATCGACTATGGCGATATGGCGAGTGATGTGAACCAGATTGAATTGGGTCAAACGAAGAAGAGTCTTCACCGTTACGGTTTTCAATTTGATAAAGAAGATTTACTTATTTATAATCTGAAATGCACCGGCAAAGTAGATGGCGTGTGTGAAAGTGTGGCATTTGGTAAGCTCGCATATAAACTGACGCGGGTGCATTAGAAGATTTCACGCAAAGACGCTAAGTTTTCGCAAAGGTGCAAAGGCTTATTGTATTCTTTGCGTTTCTTCTTTGCGTCTTTGCGTGAAATGATTTTAATCACGTTTTCTTCTATACATCAATTGCACCGCTCCGCCTTTAAATTGTTTTGAACTGATCAATTCCAGTTGATGCTTTTGAACATCGGTAAATAAATTTTTTCCTGCTCCCAGTATCACCGGATTAGTAATCAGGTAATATTCATCTACCAGGTCAAGCTTAATCAATGAAGATGCAAGTGCTGCACCTCCCCACACAATCATATCCTTTCCCGGCTCCTTCTTCATTTTCTTAATTGTTTCATCGAGCGGATCGGTGACAATGCGGGTATTATCCCACTCCACTTTTTTAGTCTTTGAAAAAACGATATGTGGCGTTTTGTCTGCAATTTTCGCAAACTTCACTTCTTCGGGCGAGTGTTTCGATGGATTATCGACAGCATCTTTCCAATAGCCGGCATAACCCGGGTACATATTACCGCCGAGGATCATTGCATCTATATTGGGTAACAAATCAAACAAAACTGACCAATGCTCCTTATCGTTTGGATCGAACCAATCCATAGCGTCGTTGGGTCCTGCAACAAAACCATCAAGCGACATTTCCATGCTTAGAATTACTTTTCTCATATTGACATTTTTAAGAGTAAATAGATTAAAAATTATACCATAAAGTTATTCTGCATGATTTAGATACTACGGGGGTGAATGCGGCAATAAGTAGGGAAATTCAGACACATACAATATAACAGCGGGGTCGCCTTCGGAAGACCACACCGGGAAGCTTCATCAGGAGATACCTATTCAACGGGGGTCGGCTTCGCCAGACCACCGTTGCGATATCTCGCTAAAATCGAATAATCACCTACCGGATATGGCAGCGACATTGATTGAAGCATTTATAACCTAACCCGCCATCGTAAGGTGTCGCGATGGCGGTCTGGCGAAGCCGACCCCATCGTACGATGTCGCGAATATAGGACGCGCGATTACGCCGACCCCATCGTACGATGTCGCGAATATAGGACGCGCGATTACGCCGACCTCATCCTACGATGTCGGGACCATAGAACGCACTACTATGCTACCCCAATCCTACGGTGTTTCTATTGAGGAACGCGAAACTACCCTGTGATGTCGTTAAGGCAACAACCGGTAATCAAACGGTTGAAATCTTTTAACGATTCCCAATTCATAAAACGAAGCGCTGCTATGCTCATAATTTCTATAATCATTTACCAATCTCCATCCTTTTCTGACTGGGTTCAAATGGATGTACCTGAATTTCTGTTGAAAGATATTTTCATTATACAATCCTTTTGCATCAAATGTGTCTTTAAATACTTTGTGCTTTTGCCCTTTTTTTCTTTCTCTTATCGATACAGAGCTGGCAAGGTAATCGAGCAATCGTTGGTGTTTTCCTTCTTCC
>JBDTPD010000449.1:0-4287 GCA_039932855.1 Chitinophagaceae bacterium
TTTATTATCACTTGTTTTATCGGGCTCGCAGGTATCAGTATTGTATTTACAGCGCTTTCTTTATTTATTCCATTAGGAAATGTGTATGCCCAATTGTTATTACTCATTCCGGCATTGTATTGGGCCTATAAAAAGAAGTTATCAGCATCATTATTAAAAAAAATAATTGCCCGGTCAAAGGAATATAGTACAGCGGTCATTGCCGGATCATTGAGTGCGATACTGCTGATACTTGTTATGCATGCCAACTGGATCAATCATCCGGACACGCTGGCTTACCATGCACAAAATATTCAGTGGATCGAAAAATATCGTGTAGTTCCGGGCACTGCCAACCTGTACCTGACCTATGGTATCCAAAGCTCATGGTTTGTCTTATCCGCCTTATTTAGTTTTTCTTTTACAGGTACTCATGCATTATCCTTTATCAATGCCGTTGTACTTTGCTGGTTTATCATTTTCATAGGGCAGCAGTTACAGGCTTGTTTATCTGGAAGAAAAAAAATTGCTAACGGCATCGGATGGTTGCTACTACTGGCATTTAGTTTCTGGAGCTATACACAAATAAGATTGACAGCCAGTTCAGGTAGTCCTGATTTCATTGCTACAATGTATACCTGGCTGATCATTTATCTTTTTATCAATCGTCCGGCCTCAGGTAGTGTAGCCTTATTGATTCTTTTCCTCAGTTGCTTTGCTGTCACCATTAAATTATCAGCGCTTCCCTGTTTGCTATTTGGGTTATACGCATGGTTTCGCCGGATAGAAATGAACGGGGTAAAAAAGATAATCTATCCTTTGCTGATCACATTCGTTGTATTAGCGCCTTCATTGACGAGAAACGTGATCAGCAGTGGCTATCTCGTATTTCCTTCTGCTGTTCCTGATGTATTTGCTGTTGACTGGAAAGTGCCTGCCAGTTCGTTAGCAGTAACACAACAATACATCACTGCGTATGCGCGTACCAATGTCAATTATAACAACGAGCAGATTCAATCCGTACTGAAGATGAGTATGAGTGATTGGATACCGGCCTGGTGGCAATTGCGTTCATGGGCTGACAGAATTATTTTACTTGGCTGTCCTATCTTATTAATTCTTTCGCTTTTCTCTTTTAAAAAATTATTTCACCGGAAAAATGAAGTAGCTATTGTTGCGCTGCTGTTTTCTTTAACAGCTATTGTATTCTGGTTTATCCAGGCGCCGGATCCACGTTTTGGATTTGGCTTTCTGATGGCGGTGCCCGGGATTTTATTATACCTGATGACAAAAGAGAATGATTTTTCTTTTATAAAAAAACAATGGTTATCGTTCGGACTATTTGTATTCAGTGCGGCGGCCTTTTCTTATACCGGATATCGTTGTGTTCATTTTTTTAATGCACATGATCTGCTGGCACCTGCCGGCGTCATCGACACCAAATATGAAATACTAAATTGTGATAGAATAAATATCAACATGCCTCATGTTGATCAGGACTGCGGCAATGCGCCGGTTCCATGTGCCACTACATCATGTATTCATTTTATGGCGAGAGGAAATGAAGTAAAGGATGGATTCAAGGCAAAATAATTTCTTCCCGTAGGGCGTCTGATCGATAGGATATCAGAAATATAAAGGGATTCAGCGCCGATAGGGACACATGGTGAAAGCAAACCATTTTACCAAACGTCCCTACGGGACGTAGAAAACATTTCTAACATTCAGGTCTTACCAACGAAACGTCCTGTTGGGACGTAAGAACGTTCTCTATGATAAAAATGTCATGATGAGACGAAGGCACTTTCGATAAAACTGGTTCTTCGTGATCCGATAGTTATCTGATCAGAAAGAATGGAGGCGGTTTGTCAAACGAATTTGGAGTTATAGACAAGACCCTTAGCCCGGGTTTCAACCTGGGATGATGAATAATAAACAATTCTGAATAGTAAAGGAAAGTTGAACATCGAATAAGGAATATCTTTAAATACCGCCAATATTTTTCCCACTCATCGCTTTTCCAATTGCCATATCCATCAATCTCTCTGCGTAAGGCCTTGATAGCTCATTGAGTTTTTCAATATTCGTTTGAATAGCGTCTTTATTCGTCGTCTTCATCGATTCCTGTAATACAGCAATAGCCGTGTTGGTAGCATTGATCTCCTCTTCTGCCAGGTGTTCTTTATTTTTTTCTAAGAAAATAGCGGTAGTAGAAATAATTTGTTCCGCTTCTGTCCTTGCTTCTACCAGCGATCTGGTTTGAATATCTTCTTTCGCATGGGTAATAGAATCGTGCAACATTTTTTCTACTTCTGCATCCGTCAATCCATACTGCGGTTTTACTTCGATGCTTTGTTCTACCCCACTCCGCAATTCTTTTGCTCTTACAACCAGAATTCCATCGGCATTTACCAGGAAAGATATTTCTACCTTAGGCATTCCCGCAGGCATCCCCGGGATACCGGTTAAATTAAATTCTGCCAGTTTACGATTATCGCGAACGAGGTCACGCTCACCCTGGAACACTGCAATACGCATACTTCCCTGTCCATCTTTCTGCGTGGTATATTGCCTTGATGCTTTAGAAGGTATTTTTGAATTTCTAGGAATCAATACATCCATTAATCCGCCCATGGTTTCTATACCCAGTGATAATGGAGTAATATCAAGCAAGAGCAATTCTTTATTATTTCCTGCCAGAATATCTGCCTGCACAGCAGCGCCAAGCGCTACCACTTCATCCGGATTCAATGAATCATGTAATTCTTTTTTAAAAAACCGGCTTACTTGTTTTTTTACCAATGGCACCCTTGTTGATCCTCCTACCATGACTATTTCATCAATATCATCTATGGTCAACTCTGCATCTTTGAGCGCATTGATACAAGACTGAATGGTACGGTCTACAAGTGGCGTGATCAGTTTTTCAAATTCTTCTTTTGTAATAGCTAATGTATAGCCGGATATATTTGTTGAAAAAGAATCAGCCGCACTTAAGTGGATCTTTGCTTCTTCGGCGGATAAGCGAAACTGTTGAGATAAAGCGGGTGTCAGTTCAGGTTTCAATTCATTGATCCAATGATCAGCAATAGCGCGATCAAGATCATCGCCGCCAAGAAATGTATCACCATTGGTAGAAAGTACTTCATAGACACCACCGGCAATGCGCAGAAAAGAAATATCAAAGGTGCCACCACCGAGATCATATACGGCGACTGTTTTTATTTCTTCTTTATTTAATCCTAATCCATAGGCAAGACTGGCAGCGGTTGGTTCATTTACAATGCGTAATACATCGAGACCGGCGAGTTTACCTGCATCACGTGTAGCTTGTCTTTGTGCGTCATTAAAATAAGCAGGCACGGTGATGACAGCTTTTCCTACCGGCGTTTTTAATATGTGCTCTGCTCTTGCTTTTAATTCTTTAAGAATAAAAGAAGATAATTCGATAGGAGAATAAAATTTGTTGCCTGCCTGGATCTTTACAAGACTCTCAGTATTATCATCAATGATCTTATAGGTAAAAAAAGATGATTGCGCACGCACATCGTTATATGATTTACCCATCAATCTTTTTACAGAGAAAATAGTATTGTGTGGTTCGGCAACAAGGAATTGTTTGGCTCTGTCCCCTACCGTTACGGTTCCATTGTCGCTGAAATGAACAATAGAAGGAACGAGTGAGTGACCATCAAACTCTTTTAATACAACAGGCTTTTTACTTGCCGGGTGAATGACAGCAACAAGACTATTGGTGGTACCAAGATCGATACCTACGATCATTTCTTCTTTCTGTAAGCTTCCGGTGGATATGTTGATGCCGATTTTGGCCATGGTAAATTCAAAAATCAAAAGTCAAAAATCAAAAAAACAATCTGCGATTGGATACAAACCGACATGTTAAGAAGAACATGATTTATAGACGGCAAAGGTAATGCTAACAAGGAATTCCAAAAAAACAAAAAGAGTGCCTTAAAAGGACACTCTTTTGACTTTTTATTTTTGAATTTTGAATTTATTCTTTATCGCATCAAATACATCTTACCATACCCATTATTGAAATACTTATCTGTATTATCATCCTGGGCCTTGTATTTATCCAATGACTTACCGTTAAGGTTAGTGATCACACGATACAGATAGATACCATTGGCGAGTTTATCTCCGTACTGATCCGTACCATCCCATTTGAATTCGGTAATGTTTCGACCAATATGTAATGGACCTAATTCATCTTTCGTGATCTCACGGACGATCTTACCAGTGATGGTCAACACCTGTATCCGGATATTCTGCGGCACCTGGCTA
>JBDTPD010000450.1:0-4275 GCA_039932855.1 Chitinophagaceae bacterium
CTGCAATGCTTCTGACGGAGTAAGCGCAGGGCCACTACCGCTTCCATAATAAATAAATGCTGCTCCTACTGATACTGCATTGAACGTGCCGCCGCTGATATTCACGATATCAACATAAGCAGGCGCTCCAACAATAATATCATCGAATGTGTCATTGTTGACATCACCTGCTCCACTTACTGTGAACCCATATAATAAATGCGCAGCCAGGTCATCAAGTAAAGGAAATACAAGTCCCTGCCCGTTATCTGTCCATCCAGGTGTATGATTAAGCGGATCGATCGTTACAGGATATACAGCATTCCGATCATTTACATTAATTGATAATCTACCATCTGAGAATTCCATGGTAGCGGGTAAAAGAGTATGGTTTGCATCCCAGGCTTTTAATCCATCATACATCAATTGTACATCCTGTGGTTTGTCTTTTGTATAAAAAGTCAACGTTGAATTGTTAGTGCGGGCATCGAGAGAAGTTTTAACATCCATAACTACTTTCAATATTCCAGAGCCACCGGGCCTTTCCTGAACAATGAAATTCTGCCGCATCCCATTTTCATCATTCAGGTATTCAACTTTAGCTCCGGCATAATTAAATTCAAGGATATCTTTTTGATTAACCGCTTGCGAGTGTGTTGTTGAAAGAAGATTGCTATTTTCTCTACCAATTCGTTGAAGATTGAAATCAACCTGCCATTCAGTAGCTAATTCTTTGTCGGTATTAAATTTCTTAACAGAATATCCCTTAGGTTCAAATTGAAATCCCAATTGTTGTCTTCGATTAAATGCACCGAATGTTTGCGTGCCCTGTAATGATTTTATATTATACTCTCTCTTCTCAATGTTTTTTACTGCGCCATTATACCAGCTTGTTGAAACGTTAGTCGGCAGACTGGGGACTTGTTGTGATTTGATTTTTTGTTGAATGATTTGATTTGGTGACTGAGCCATACATAAGAACAACACAGCAGGCGCCAAGAGGCCTGCCATGAATAAGTAAAGACTTTTCATGACAAAACATTTAATAGGTGATTGATAGAACTTTTATTTTTGATTCTACGTTGGGTAAGACAAAAATTATACATCACCGCGTACGCGGGTTTACTCACTTGAGAGCACACTTCTCTTAGATAAAATAAAATGGTAGGCTTGTTCCTGTACCGGGTAGTTCGATTGTTCGATTTACTAGTTGATCAACAAGTGAATTCAAGATAAATAAATTTTTATTACTATGAATAAAATATAATATAAGTGTATGCATATCCACTTATTTGTTATAGTGAGAAACCCTAAAAAAGAAAGGATCAATAGTAAATACCTGTAGCTATTTTACTTTTTACCAGTATACCCAACTGTATTCTTCAATGCTTCGATCGCATTGATAAGATAAACAACCGGCGCATTCCAGTTAATAGCGATTTCATTGGAAGCATATGAACAAACTGCGTCGCTATACGCAGTCTCTGGTTCTTTAAATTCATATTCGCATTTATCCTGCATACCGGGGTTTGGTCCGCCTGCTACCAGGCCGGGCACCGGATCAGCAATACCGTCGGCCGTTGATTGACGATGGTGTGGAAACATGGTTGGCTTACTACCTATGCCAGTAACAAAGCAATAGCCGGTTGCGTTACGTCCAAGTATATAATCAATATTAGATAATGCGTGATCAACATACTTCTTGTCCCTGGTAAGAAGGTATGCATTGATCAGTATTATGCCTTCATTAGCAGCAACAGAATTACCACCCCAATTAAAATCACGAAAGGATTGTCCCATGATCGTTTGAAAGGCGCTGTTTTTTGCTTTCTGCAGGTATCCATTAGCTATATAAAGCATTCTGTTTTGCATAACACGCAAAGTAGAAGAATCAGATGCAGGTAGTGAATGACGGAATCGAAGAAAAGAATAATAAGACAACATGGCCACATTACCCCATGATGGAAGGTTCACACTATCTTTCATATGCTGATCAACCACTTCATAAAATTTACGATCATGTGTAGTGAGATATAACTCTGCTGCTGACCATAACCATTCATCACCAAAACGACGATCACCGTAACCACCAGTAAGAATTTCTGGTTTAAATTTCTGATTCATTGCTGACTGGTTATATTCCAATGCCGGATTTAACAATGCCCATTCCCATGCTTTTTCCGAGGCAGCTAAACAACTATCGGCGAGTTTTGGTAATTGCTTATTGAAATTTCTCAGGATACGCGCTGCCTGCGCGGCGACAGCTGCAAAATCCAATGTAGCAGCAGTTCCTTTTTGTACAACATATCTTGGTAAAGTAGTAATACCCGGCATGACCATACCATCAAAAACGGCATTGGTGCATTTATTATAAACGCCACCATCGTTTGGGTCCTGCATGGTCAGCATCCAGCGTAGATTATAAATGATCTCGTTGAGAATGTCCGGTACTTTATCACTACTCTCAGGAATATTTGTTTGTAAGCTATTATAGTAAACAGGAAAATCTTCATAGGCAGACAACAAAGTCCCCATTGAAATACCTGAGTTAACAATATACTTATTATAATCTCCGGCATCATACCAACCACCCGGTGTAGAGATGATCGTTCCTTCTGGTCTTTGCGCAGTAGCTGCCGATCCATGAACGTATACCGCAGTATCAGGGTGGCCAGCCTGGCGATGCCATTTTCCTGCATACTTTTCTTCCAACGGCATTGATACGCGTTGATAGTAATATCCTTTTAAAGTAGCGATAGCTGCTTTTTTATTAGCGTCATTACTGATCGTAAAAGTATAAGAAGGAGCGACGCCATCAACAAGGATAACAAATCTGCCGGATTTTGTAAATGCTGAGAAATCGGCTATTCTTGTTTTGGTAGAAGAATAGGCAGATTGTTTTTCTTCACCCAATGTTCCGGTAAATAAGACAGCAGTAGAATTTTCAGCAACAATATGAAAAGTGCTTGCACTGATTGATCCGGTCACCACCGCCAGTTTTGGTGCTGTTGGATAAAATCCCAATTGATTTAATCTTATCGGTGCAGTTGTCTGAGCAGAACAATTGAATGAAAGAAGCAGCATACTAAAGAAAAAAAGTATATGATTGGCATGCTGGTTACGATTATTACCCTTGATCATGATTGCACTTGTATTTTGATGGGGTAATTTACTAAAGATTTACAGTAACGGGTGTTTGGAGAGAAAGGAGAATTCAAAATTAAAAAGTCAAAAGTCAACAATGCTAACTACTGTAGGTAGGCCTTTTTGACTTTTGACTTTTTAATTTTGAATTTATACGAGCGGCATCGCAATCTCTAACTCAAATCCTTTGCCGGGACTGGAATGAATAGTCACATTCCCATTAAAGACGCCAACACGTCCAGCGATATTTTGCAAACCGATGCCCGTAGTACTCTTATTCCTATCAACATCAACACCAATACCATTATCAGCGATCAGCATACTAAATGAATCATCACCAGTTTTTAACGTGAAGATGACTTCCGTAGCATTTGCATACTTAACAATATTGGTACATTGTTCCTGCGCCACCCGATAGATGGCAAGCTTTTGACCATCATTTAAGAGTTCGGCATTATAATGAGAATAATTGATAGTAATAGAAATACCAATCCCCTGGAACATAAACCTGGCCAGGTTATCCAATTGCCTGATAAGACTTTCACTGGTAAGATCAGGCGCCACCAATTCATGTGCAATCTTTCTATTCTCCCCTATGGCATCTTTAATATTGCCGATACTTGACTTGATGATCTCTGAAGCTTTTTCCTGCGTTTCCCTGATTGATGAAAGAGCAAGAATGGTTCCGACAAGGATCTGGTTTACGTTGTCATGTAGTTCCTGTCCGATATAAGTACGTTCTCTTTCCTGTGCCTCAATTGCAACAGAAGTCAGGCGGACCTGTTCTGTACGCTGACGTTCTAATAATTCTTTTTCTAATTTCTTTCGTTGTGTTATATCTGCAATAGCGCCAATCACGCGAATTGCTTTTCCTTCTTTATCCCTGATAAAGAGGGCATGATTAAGCATATACAACGATTCCTTGTGATCGGGTCGTATATGATATTCTTCTTTCCAAATTTGCACAGTGGAATTCATACGGGCATCATGAAAGTTTTTTCTTACCCGTTCACGGTCCTCTTCTGCAATATCCTGGCTATCGATACCCAATCGCCAGTCATGAATGGTATTTGCTTCAAGTAATTTTTCTTTACCATCATGTACAAGATATTCGTTTGTTTCAAAATTCAGTTCCCAGATAATATCCAAGGT
>JBDTPD010000451.1:0-4269 GCA_039932855.1 Chitinophagaceae bacterium
GGAAAGAATTGAATGCGCTACAGACAGTAGGGTATAAGGAACTGTTCGATTATTTTGATGATAAAATTTCGCTGAACGAAGCAGTTGAACGGATCAGGATAAGTACCCGTCAATATGCAAAACGACAATTTACCTGGTTCAGAAAAGATAAAGAGATATCATGGATGACTACTCCATCAGAAACTGACAAGTCATTCATAAAAAATATTGCCGATAAAATACCGTCATATAAATTCAAAAGTCAAAATTAAAAAGTCAAAATATCAGACTGATATTTTGACTTTTTAATTCCTGATGCTGATTTATATCTTGAATCCTACCGTCAACATCACACTATTTGCATTGCTGTTTACATTAGCGAATGTATTTGCCTTGTCTGGCAAGCGATAAGGGAAACTGATATCTTTTTGTATGCTATAGATATAAGTGAGATCGATGAATATGCCGGCATCGCGATAGCCTAATCCACCGCTTAAATACATTTTATTTCCTTTCAGTTCTTTGTCTTTATATGGGTCGCCATAATAAGAGAAACCTAATCTTGTCATAATCGTTGTGAATTTCAACTCACCACCTACACGAAAATTGAGTGCACCCTTATAGTAATTTTTAACCGCATCATTCACTCCATCATAATAGCCGTTGTCATCCCCATCTTCTCCATTACGAAAACGGTTTGAACGATAAGTGACATATTCGACATCAGCAGTGAGAAATCCTTTTTGTTTGCGTACATCTTCAATTTCTCTCAATACATAAGAGCCACTCAGCATAAAGCGCCATGGACTCACTATTTCGTATTTGTAGGCAGGAATAACGCCGCCATTCAATTGAGTAGATGTTACACTTGTTGGTCCGGGATTATAACGAAACTGATCAAGATCAGCAACCATCGTTGCTGAATAAGTATCAGTAAGACTATACCAGGTAGGTGAGTGAACCGCTAATCCGAAACGCAGGAATTCGGCTGGTTTCAGGATCATACCCAGTTTGAAATTGATACCGGCGCCTTTTGTCGTGTATTTTTCTGTCAGTTCATAATAATTGAAATCATTATCGATATTTTCTGTTGCATCTTCTTCTCGGAACGTACTGACTTTGCCATACTTTACGATCGGAATACCTAATGATCCTCCTATGTAAAGCTTGTCATCCATATTGGCAGCATATCCAAGTGCGAGTTCGGTAATGCCACCGGTTGTTTCTATTCTGTTTGATTGATTAACGAGAAAAGGTCCGCCATTTCTTAACATATCCACCATGGACATGCTAACGACATCGGGGCCACTATGACCGGGAAGAGTAGTTGTATCGACTAAAAAATTATATACGGCCATTCTTGTTCCGAAAGAAACAGAACTACGATCGGGTATGTCATGAATATCGATACCACTGGAAGCTGCTTCAGCGGCGTATTGTTCAGCGCCGGAACTGAAATCATTTTTTCCGGTATAATAAATACTGTTGTTGAAGTTAGCTGTTCTCGTCACTGCAAAACTTAATGCTTTGCTTGTCCATCTACCCGAGCCCTGCCATCCTCCCACAATACCACTGGTGCCGAGATTAAAAACAGATGCTTTGTCCTTGGCCTTAGTGCCTCTGAAGTTGCTTTTATTATTTAAAAAATTAAATCCGGGCGATATCACAAGGTCACTTGTTTTATAAAAGCCTAACCCGGCCGGGTTTACATTGATAGCGGAAATATCACCACCTAATGATCCCATGGCACCGCCTACAGCAGCAATACGAGCTGTTCCATTTACAGGCTGCCATGAATACTTAATGGCATCTTCAGGGACTTGAGCAAATATTGCGGAAGAAAGTAAAAGTGAAGAACAGAAAATTAAAGTCTTTTTCATAACAACCTCTTTTCAATTGCTTGTGGATACAACAAGGGAGGAAACACTCAAGTGCAATACTTAAATTCCGTTTCCTCCCTTATAATTTCTTATAATGATATCAGTTGCCGATTAACGGTTAGGTCTGCCGCCGCCACTGCTTCCTGATGAAGAAGAAGAGGAAGAAGAAGAACTGCTACTACTACTGCTGCTACTGCTGGATGAAGGCGTGTAACTGCGCGAAGGAGTAGAACTGCTGGAGCTCGGTTGATAACTGGAACTCGAAGAATTTTCATTGGAAAATACTTTCCTTATTGAACCACCCAGGGAACTGTTGGAATTCGTGTTATTATATCTTGGTGTGGGCGTGTAAGATGAACTGCTTACTGATTTTGTATTATATGCCGGACGACTATTACCCGGATTACCGCCATAACTGGAAGGATTGAAAGCAATCGGTCTGCTCGGCGGAGTTATATATGATTTTGGATTTGGATAATAACCTCCTCCGATAACATGGCCATTATAATAAGGATTATAATAAGTGTTCCAGCACCAGTAATTATTGTAAGGGCTATTGAAGTTACCTCCGTAATAATTATAAGCGTAAGGACTGTTGTAATAGTAGTCATCTAACTGTGACCAGCGGTAGCGGTCCTGAACGCGCATACGCAGGTAACGATCTTCGTAATAGTCTTCGCTGCCCTGGTAGCGGCGGTCATCCTGCTTTTCAACCTGCACATATTCTTCCTGCGGACGAACCGGGGAATAATATACATCATCAGGAGTTTGGGTTGTTTTATATGCTGATGTGCAACTGCTGAAGATCAGGGCGGCTGAAAATGCCAGGAGTAAGAGTGTAGGTTTCATGGCAAAATGGTTTATAGGTGAAGTTACATACTTTTGTGCAACTTATTTTTCCGAACAACTGTTGTACGAATCTACAACGCTGTTTCATAAATATTGTTTAAACCGCTGTTAATTAATTCGTAAAGAAAGCTGTTAGCTATTAGGCTTTAGCTGTTAGTTCAGGGAAAATACTGATAGCTGAGAGACGGGGTGTTAAAGGCAAAAATGTGTATTGCTAATAGCTAATAACTTGAAAAATTAGAATCACTATATGAGCAAAGAGATCAAATCAAGGCAGGAAGATTATTCACAATGGTACAATGACCTGGTCATTAAAGGTGGACTGGCCGATCACTCGGCGGTCAGGGGCTGTATGGTCATCAAACCACATGGCTTTGCCTTGTGGGAAAACATGCGTGATGCGCTGGATAAAATGTTTAAAGACACCGGTCACGTCAACGCTTATTTCCCTTTATTCATACCCAAGAGTTTCTTAAGTAAAGAGGCTGCACACGTGGAAGGCTTTGCCAAAGAATGTGCTGTTGTTACGCACTACAGGTTAAAGAATGATCCGAACGGTGGTGGCGTTATCGTAGATCCTGAGGCGAAGCTGGAAGAGGAATTGATCATTCGTCCAACAAGTGAAACTATTATCTGGAGTACGTATAAAGACTGGATACAATCATACCGCGATCTTCCATTGCTCATTAATCAATGGGCCAATGTAGTTCGCTGGGAGATGCGTACGCGCTTGTTTCTCCGTACCGCCGAATTCTTATGGCAGGAAGGTCATACTGCTCACGCAACATCTGAAGAAGCAGTAGAAGAAACAGTGAAAATGCTGGACGTGTATGCAACATTTGCTGAAGAATTCATGGCATTGCCGGTCATTAAAGGTGTGAAAACAGAAAGCGAACGGTTTGCCGGTGCGCAGGATACTTATTGTATAGAGGCTTTGATGCAGGATGGAAAAGCATTGCAGGCGGGAACCTCGCATTTCCTTGCACAGAACTTTGCAAAAGCATTCGATGTGAAATTTTTGAATAAAGAAAACAAGCTCGAATACGTATGGGCCACCAGCTGGGGAACCAGTACGCGCCTGATCGGTGCGCTGGTAATGGCACATAGTGATGATGATGGATTAATATTACCTCCTAAGATTGCTCCGCTACAGGTAGTTATTGTTCCTATTTATAAAGGAGATGAACAAAAAGAGTTGATCGATGCAAAGGCTAAAGAAATCATGGCGCATTTAAAAAATCTTGGTGTACGGGTAAAATATGATAACAATGAGAATAACCGCCCGGGATGGAAGTTTGCCGAATATGAATTGAAAGGTGTACCTGTAAGAATGGCTATTGGTGCGCGTGACCTGGAGAAAGGTGTGGTAGAAATAGCACGTCGTGATACCAAAGAAAAGAAAGCGGTGAAGCTCGATGGCATTGCGCAATATATTGACGGATTATTGCTGGACATTCAACACGACATGTTTCATAAAGCAAAAGCATACCGTGATGAACATATTACAAAAACGGATAGCTGGGAAGAGTTTGAAAAATTACTTGATGAAAAGGGCGGTTTT
>JBDTPD010000452.1:0-4245 GCA_039932855.1 Chitinophagaceae bacterium
CTATTGCAGAAGGTCTTGCTGAAAGACAAGCTGCAAAAGATGATGATGTAGAAGATGCAGGTAATGATGATAATGAAAAGAAAGCAGCACGCCTGGAAGCAGAAGCAAATGCTGAAGGTGGTCGTGGACGCGGTGGACGCGGACGTGGTGGCAACAGCGGCGGCGGCGGTAACGCTGGCGGTGGTGGTGGTAATGCAGGTGGTGGCGGTGGCCAGAGACGTCGTACAACCGGCGGTGGTGGCGGCGGACAACGCAGCGGCGGTGGCGGAAGAAGATAATTCTCACCCCCGGCCCCTAAAGGGGAGTTTGGAACATTCTTTTAATTATTATAAAATTTCTTAAGCACATACGTTGCTTAGGATAAAATAATAAACTATGAGTACAGTAACTATAAGTGCACAGGACATCAACAAACTTCGCCAGGCAACTGGTGCAGGTATGCTGGACTGTCGCAAAGCATTGACAGAAACAAATGGTGATTTTGAAGCAGCGATCGACTGGTTGCGTAAGCAAGGGCAGAAAGTGGCAGCTAAAAGAAGTGACCGTGAAGCAAAAGAAGGTGTTGTAATTGCACAGACAACTGCTGATAACAAAACCGGTATCGTTATTTGTGTAAGCTGCGAAACAGATTTCGTTAGCAAGAATGCAGACTTCGTAGCGTTTGGACAAAGCATTGCTGATGCAGCAATTGCTAACAACGTGAAAAGCCTGGAAGAACTGAATGAAGTAACAGTGAAAGGTGCAAAAGTATCTGACCTCGTAAATGATAAGCTGGCTTCCATTGGTGAAAAGATCGGTATCACGAAGTTTCAACGCATCGATGCTCCTTATGTAGCTTCTTACATTCATGGTGCGTACCGCATTGGTGTATTGGTAGGATTGGATAAAGAAGCTGCTGGTGTTGGTAAAGACCTCGCTATGCAGATCGCTGCATTGAACCCGGTAGCTGTTGATGCTTCCAGTGTTCCTGCTGATGTAATTGCGCGCGAAAAAGATATCATCGTTGAATTGATGAAGCAAGATCCAAAGATGGCTGGTAAGCCTGATGAGATGATCGCTAAGATCGCTGAAGGTAAAATGGGTGCGTTCTTCAAAGAGCAAACACTCACTGCACAGGTTTTTGTAAAAGACAACAGCAAAAGTGTAGCTGATTACCTGAAAGAATCCGGCAACGTGAAAGTGATTGAATTCAAAAGGGTAGCTTTAGGATAAGTCAATTAAGTATTTATTATACCGAAGCGTCCCGTATCACTCGGGGCGCTTTTTTATTTTATGTGTATGGAAAATTATGAACAGTATTTCAGCGCTAATAAAGAACTATGGAATCAACGCACTGTCATTCATAAAGATTCATCTTTTTATGATGCAGCTGGTTTCAAAGCTGGCAAGAATGTATTGACACCAATAGAATTAAAAGAATTAGGTGATGTCAACGGAAAAAAAATGCTCCATCTTCAATGTCATTTCGGAATGGATAGCCTCAACTGGGCAAGACTCGGTGCCGATGTCACCGGCATTGATCTTTCTGATGAAGCCATCAATGAAGCAAAGAAATTAAATGATGAACTCGGCCTGAATGCAAAATTCATTTGCTGTAATGTTTATGATTTATTGATCGAAGATTCAGCATCTTCAAAAGTCTCCCCCTTGGGGGGAGATTTAGAGGGGGCCACCTTCGACATCATCTTCACCTCTTACGGTGTCATCGGCTGGTTACCTGATCTTGATAAATGGGCCGCTATCATTTCTCAGTATCTAAAACCAGGTGGTATATTTTATCTCGCCGAATTTCATCCCGTTATCTGGATGTTCGATGATGATTTTACCCATATCAAATACGCCTATGAAAATAAAGAGGTGATCATTACAGAAAACCAGGGCACGTATACTGATAGAAATGCCGCTATCAAAACAAAAGAATACAGCTGGAATCATAGCATCAGCGAGGTGCTCAATGCATTGCTCTCGCACGGTCTCCGGTTAACTACTTTTAATGAACATATGTATTCTCCCTATCCCTGTTTCAACAAGATCACCGAAGCACCCGGAGGCAATTGGTGTATCAAGGGGATGGAAGGGAAGTTGCCGATGGTCTACAGTCTTACAGCAGTCAAATCGTAAACAGTTCATCAGTCGACAGTCTATCCGTCGGCAGTCAATGGTCTATACATGAAAAGTCTTTTCGAGTTTAGTACATGTGACTGCCGACTGATAGACTGCAAAACTGATGACTGCCAACTGCCAACTGATTCCCCTATCTTCGCAGCGCAAAATACATAGTGATGCTTCCCAAGTATAAACGTATTCTCCTTAAGCTTTCCGGTGAGTCCCTGATGGGAAATAAGAATTTTGGTCTTGACTCCGATGTGATCGGCCAGTATGCCCGTGATGTGAAAAGCATCACTGATCTTGGTGTACAGGTAGCGATCGTTATCGGCGGTGGAAATATCTACCGCGGTATGAATGAAGCCGAGACAGGTATTGAAAGAGCACATGGCGATTACATGGGCATGCTCGCGACTGTGATCAATGGAATGGCCCTGCAGGCAGGTCTCGAAAGAGTCGGTGTATATACACGTTTGCAAAGTGCGATTAAAATGGAACAGATCGCTGAACCATATATCCGTCGCCGCGCTATCCGTCACGTGGAGAAAGGTCGTGTTGTCATCTTTGGCGCCGGTACCGGTAACCCATACTTTACTACTGACACAGCCGGTTCACTCCGCGCAATCGAGATCAGTGCCGATGTCATATTAAAAGGTACACGTGTAGACGGTATCTATACGGCCGACCCGGAGAAAGATAAAACCGCTACCAAGTTCAATGTGATCACCTTTCAGGAATGCCTGACCAAGAATTTACGCGTCATGGACATGACTGCCTTTACCTTGTGCATGGAGAATAACCTGCCTATCATTGTGTTCGATATGAACAAAGAAGGTAATCTTCGCCGTGTTGTAACCGGGGAAAAAGTAGGAACATTGGTTAGGGGATAATTACGATAAACGAATCTTTACGATAGCCTGAAACCCTTACCTGTAAGGGTTTTTATTATTTTTGGATAAAACTATTATTTTCCGGAATTAGCTATTATCTTGTGTGTTCCCCTCTTGTGAAAAACAATTAATCCATTTCCGGTTAATTTTTTTTAGTTTCAGTTACTATAATTTTCCTTTAGCATGTTTATGGCCGCCACCCTTCTGTTGACCATACCTGAAATCATTTTATTGCTTTTCGGAGCGATAATCTTAGGTATCACTATTCACTTTTTTATCACCAGCCGGCGCAATCTTAATGCATCTGCCAAAGAGATGCAAAAACCTTCTTTTGCAAAAGATGAATGGAAATTGCGTTACCTCAATGATATGGAACTGCGTGATAAGGAAGTTGCCAAACTCAAGGAAGAAATTAAATCATACAAAGATCAACTTGCCGACTCCGAAGAGAATGTAAATATCTATTCCATCGAAGCAGATGAAATGCGCAAACGTAGTAATGAGCTCGAAGCGCAGTTAAAACAACAAATTCAACAAACACAGCACGCGCAGGCACAACAAGTACAACAGGTGCAGCAGGTTCGTAAAGAAATTCCTGTACAACAGCCTTCTTTACAATATCACGACACACATCCTGACTATCTCGAACAATTGAAGCAGGCGCAAACTGGCCTTGTTGAACAAAATCAAAAGATCAATCAATTACTGGATAACATAGATCTGATCAGGGAACAGGAAGAAAAGCAACGGCAGATCCTTCGTGATAATGCAGCCCTGTCAGATCAGATTAACCAGATGCGGACAGAATTATCCGATAAAGAAAAAGAGGTCACTAACATCCGCCAGAAAGAACATTTGACAAAAGAAATGACCTCGATGCTGGATAGCGCTTATAGCGAATTCAATGTGCTGCAAAGCAAAATACAAAAGCTGGAAACGCAGCTAACTTCTTCCCGTATGCTCAACATGGAATACGAAGACCTGAAAGAAGAGCATGCGAAGATGGCCAAGGAGCATGACGATCATAAAGTAAAATTGACCGCTGTAGCAAATGACAACGCACAGTTGCAAATGCAGGTCATGGAAGCTGAAGATAAACTTCGCGAAGCAAATTTTCAGCGCCAGCAACTACAAAAACGTGTCGCTTATCTCGAAGAATTAAATAACGACCTGCAGGTCGTTTCTGACGCCAACAAAAAACTCGAAAGCCAGCTGCGCCGTATCGGCGAACTCGAAAGCATGCTGAATG
>JBDTPD010000453.1:0-4234 GCA_039932855.1 Chitinophagaceae bacterium
GTATTCACGAATTGGATGAAGTAAAGAAAAATGATGTCATCAGACAAGAGCTTTTAGAAAAAGAAGGTATGATCTTTATGAGATTTAAGAACGTACAAATAGAAAAGAATCTTGAAGATGTTATAAAAGTTATTGAAGAATTTCTTAGAAAAAAGACAAATGAACTATAGTACTGATCACTCCCCTTCAGGGGTCGGGGGTGCCATGATCTTCTCCGCCGGTCTTGGCACACGCTTTAAACCCTGGACCGACAAGCATCCCAAAGCACTGGCGATTGTTAATGGAAAGTCATTACTTCAACGCAATGTTGAATATCTTCAGCGCGCTGGTATTACTGATGTGATTGTAAATGTTCATCACTTCGCAGATCAGATCACCGATACGATTAAAAAAAACAAGGGATGGGGAAGTAATATTATCATCAGCGACGAAAAAGATAAAGTGCTGGAGACAGGTGGTGGGTTATTAAAAGCAAAAGATCTTTTTACTCCGGGCGAACGATTTATTACCTGCAATGTCGACATACTCACTGATCTTGATATCAGCAAACTAATGGCTTTTCATGAACAACATCGTCCATTGATTTCCTTTGCTGTCAGCAATCGCAAGACCTTACGCAATTTTTTATTTAATAAAAATGACCGCCTTTGCGGCTGGATCAATAATACGACTGGCGAGCAACGCATCTCTATTGAGCAACCTGATCTTGTTCAAAAAGCTTATAGCTGCGTAGTTATTTTTGAATACGATGTTTTTCGTCTTATGCCATTCGCCGGCAAATTTTCATTGACGGATTTATACCTTGAATTAGCTAAAGAACATGTGATCCTTGGCTATGAACACGGCCATAATAAATGGGTTGATGTAGGCAAACCTGAAAGCGTTGCAATAGCAGAGTCAATGTTCCCCTGAGCCACTGCCGCTCATCCTTAATTTAGCTTCATATTTCCAAATACTGCGTTAATGATAATGACGTTGGAGGCTTTTGTTTTATCTTAGTCGCTTCTTCCTAAATCAAATAAAATATGAAAAGACAATCTTTGTCTGTTGTGTTTGCTCTTGCAACGATGACCATTTTCGCTCAAACAGAAACAACGCCGCCTGCTTCCAAATTTGATGCAAGAGCAGCGTTCAATCCACAGTTTTATCCTTATCCGGGAAATGATGTTCGCAGTGCCAGCGGTGAACCCGGACCTAAATACTGGCAAAACCGTGCTGATTATAAAATCAATTGCACATTGGATACTATTGGCCACACCGTGACTGGTGATGTAGAAATAACTTATACCAATAACAGCCCCGATAATCTTAAATTCCTTTGGCTACAGGTTGATCAGAATATTTACAGAAGTGATTCACGCGCCTCTGCTACTACCACTGAAACTGGTGGAAGATGGGCCAATTCCAATTTTACCGAAGGTGATGTGATCAAATCTATCAATGTAGAATACAATGGAAAAAAATATGCAGCGAATCAAATCACTACCGATACAAGAATGCAGGTTTGGTTGCAGGATGCATTGAAAGCAGGAGCTAAAATAAAATTATCAATTGACTTCAATTTCAAAATACCTGAATATGGTACTGACCGTATGGGAAGATTGAATACCAAAAATGGTTGGGTATATGAATTGGGTCAATGGTTCCCACGTATGTGTGTGTATGATGATCTCCAGGGATGGAACACATTACCATATCTCGGCGCAGGTGAGTTCTATCTTGAATATGGTGACATTGAATACGCAATTACAGCTCCGGCGAATTTAATAGTAGTAGGATCGGGAGAATTATTAAATCCACAGGATTGTTTTACTGCAAATCAATTAAAGAAATATAACGAAGCTAAAGGAAGTGACAAGACTGTTACCATCCGTAGCGATAAAGATGTAACTGATAAAAATGCGCAGCCGAAAAAAGCAACGAATACATGGAAATTTAAAATCGTCAACACCAGAGATGCAGCATGGGGAGCATCACGTTCTTTTATTCTTGATGCAGCAAGAATAAATTTACCAGGAGGAAAAAAATCAATGGCGATAAGTGCTTATCCTGCTGAAAGCACAAAAGATAAAAAAGGAAATGATTGGCGCCGTTCTACTGAAATGGTAAAAGCATCTATTGAACATTATTCTTCCAAATGGTTTACGTTTCCTTATCCTTCTGCTACCAATGTAGCTGGAATTGTAGGTGGAATGGAATATCCGGGAATAGTTTTCTGTAGCTATAGTTCAACTGGTTCAGGTTTGTGGGAAGTAACTGATCATGAATTGGGTCATGGCTGGTTCCCGATGATCGTTGGTAGTAATGAAAGAAAATATGCCTGGATGGATGAAGGATTCAACACATTTATCAATCATCTTTCTACTGAAGCATTTAATAAAGGTGAATATGCTGGTGCCAGTTTCTTTGAAAATCCTACTGCCGATTATATGGTGAAAGCTACATTCGGTGACAGAATGGATGGACTGTATAACATTCCGGAGGTTATTCAGCAATCAAATCTTGGTATAGCAGCTTATCTGAAACCATCTGAGATGTTGGAAGCATTAAGGAACGTAGTATTAGGACCTGAACGTTTTGATGCAGCCTTCCGTGAATATGTTGATCGCTGGGCATTCAAACACCCAACTCCATGGGATTTCTTTCATACAATCGAAAATGCATCCGGTGAAGATCTTGGTTGGTTCTGGAGAGCATGGGTATTGAATACATGGAAACTTGATCAATCGGTAAAAACAGTAACATACATCAAGAGCAGTCCTGAAAATGGCGCTGAGATCATATTAGAGAACCTGGAACAAATGGCAATGCCGGTAACATTACTGGTAAAAGAAAGCAATGGCAAAGAACATAAGATCAATTTACCTGTAGAAATATGGCAGCGTGGTCCGCAATGGAAAGTAAGTGTGCCTACTACCAGTACTATTACTGAAGTAACACTTGATCCCGATAAATTACTTCCTGATTGGAACAGGGAGAATAATAGTTGGAAAAAAGCTTTCTAAAAGAAATTATGAATTAAGAGTTATGAATGTGGCGTAAATCTTCACGCAATATTCATAATTCATAACTCTTAATTCATAATTTCTTTATTAACTCTGTAAATTTTGTCTCTTCCAGAACCTGTCTCTGCGGCACCTGCTCAATCATTGTCCATTTTATTAACCGCATACAACCATCAGCTATTTCTATTCCTGTAATATCTCCGTCTGAGAAACAACAACAACCACTATTGAAGTAGGTGGGTTTCATAGTTAAAAAATCAACAGCGATAGCGGTAAAATCTTTTTCTATTTTCCTGATCTCGGTTTCCAATGAAGAAATGGCGACGTTATCATGTGTCGATTGTGCTTCCTGCAATTGTTTTTCCAACTGCTCTAAATGCGTCAATGACTCAAATACCGGTTGATGCGTATGCCCGGTTATCAGCAATGTATTCAATTGTGCAGAGGACCATTCATACATAATCTCATTATGCAATGTTTTTTTCTCATTGTTATTGGAAGGCGTATTTGGATTGATACGCAGATAAGCTTGCAAGGGACCCCATATTCTTGCCACAAAAAATTTACTGAACCAGTTACCATCACTTTGTGCATCGCCCTGGTGACCGTGGGTACAAAAAATATTTAGCGGAGCAGCTCCTATGGTTGTTGACAATACAATGCCCTCATAGATGCTCACGTCTGCTTCATATATCTTTTTTAATTGCCACCAGGCAAATGGATCATTTCCCCAATACAAATCATGATTGCCGATCACCTTTGCAAATGCTTTTCGCATAACGAATTTCTTTTCTGCTTCAAAGGTCCGATGGTTATATTCTTTTACTTTCCCTAAGCTGTTCTCCCATAATTCTTCATTATCACCCAAACAAACAAGGTAAAAATCATTTGTATTATAATAATCCAGTGCTGCCAGGTAGTTGGGTTCAGCTAATGTAAAATCATCGGCTCCATCTCTTGCACCTTTGTGTTGATCAGAGAAAACAATAAATTTTCCGGTGTCCTGTTGAAAGGAAAGAACCGGTCCTCTTTTACAAGGCTGTGCATTAATGTCTTTATATAATTTATCCAGTGCCTTAAACACCCGACCGCGGTCAGGTCTGGAAGAAAATTTTCGGGTAGCCCAAAGTACCGGCTTTAGTAATATGTATCGGAGTATTCTTCGCATCAATCAGTCGTAAAAATATGATATTCAGTTGGCAGTTCTCAGTTGGCAGTCGGCAGTCTAT
>JBDTPD010000454.1:0-4234 GCA_039932855.1 Chitinophagaceae bacterium
ATAAGACTGGAAAATTTAGTTGATCATTGGGATCATATTTGCCAGATTGCCGGCAATACTTTTCATGTGGCTATCGGAAGTGATTTAGATGGAATATTCGGTACAGAGCAATCTCCCTGGGATATGGATAGTATTGCTGAAGCCATCGACGGTAACACAAAAATAATCTGGATCTGTTCACCTAATAATCCTACTGGCAACAGCATCTTTTATCCTGATATGGAAATTTTGCTTAACAATTTTGATGGCCTCGTTGTCGTCGATGAAGCCTATATCAATTTTGCGAAGCAACGTTCACTCGTTATTGATCTGAAAGAATATCCTAACCTCGTGGTCATGCAAACGTTGAGCAAAGCATGGGGATTAGCTGCCCTTCGATTGGGAATGATCATAGCCTCACCTGAGATCGTTACCTGGCTCAATAAGATCAAACCACCGTATAATATCAACCAGGCTACGCAGGAACTTGCATTAAAGGCATTGAATGAAGTAGGACAGGTCAATGAAATGATCCGGCAGATCGTACAGATGCGGGGTACATTGACAACAGCATTACAGCAACTGCCTGTTGTTATAAAAGTGTATCCTTCTGACGCGAATTTTTTATTGGTAAAAGTGAAAAACGCAGTAAAAGCCTATGAACACTTGTTAGGAGATGGGATTGTTGTCAGGGATCGCAGCAAGGTTACGCTCTGCGATGATTGTTTGCGGATCACCATTGGTACAGAAGAGGAAAATGAAAAACTGGTAGAAGGATTAAGAAATATCACCGTTTAGTAAAGCATCCGTAACAGATGTGTTTTAACTGTAACTTTATCGTTCATCATTCCATCGTAAAATCTTAAAAAATAAACAGATGAGATATTTAATTGCTTTGCTTTTCTTAACAGCGACAGTAGGGATGTATTCCTGCAATAACCAGGATACAAAAACGCCTGCTGCAGAAACAGGAGATTCAACAAAGACAGCTTCAAAAGGAGTTACTCTTCCTGAAGGATTCTCCGCAACGGTATTTGCCGATACACTTGGAAAAGCCCGTCACATTGTATTTAATAATGGTGACCTGTTTGTAAAACTTGATAATTTAAATCAGGGTCGCGGTATTCTTCGTCTCCGTGATACAAACAATGATGGAGTAGCAGATGATATTTCTGGTTTCGGTTCTTACAACGGTACCGGCATCGCAATCAAGAATGGTTATCTCTATGCTTCTTCAAACGATGATGTATTTCGCTACAAACTTAACCAGGGTGGTTCAGTAGATTCAGCATCGGGTGTAAAGATCATCGAAGGATTGATCAATAAGAATCAACATAATTCCAAATCTATCATTTTAGATAATGATGGTAATATTTATGTAAACGTAGGTGCTCCTTCTAATTCCTGCCAGGTGTTAGACAGGCAAGCTGGCTCAATGGGTATGAATCCATGTCATATACTTGATTCGGCTGGTGGTATCTGGCAATTCAAAGCTGATAAACCTAATCAGCATTATAAAGATGGTGTTCGTTATGCAACTGGTATCCGCAATATTGTTGGATTGGATTGGAACACCCAGGTAAATGGTTTGTATGCTATGCAACATGGTCGTGATGACCTCGATCGTTTGTTTCCTGATAAATACACAGAAGATCAACGCGTGGAATTGCCTGCAGAAGAATTTTTCCGTATTCACAAAGGAGATAATTTCGGCTGGCCCTATTGCTACTATGATCCAAAACAAAAAGCAAAGGTGCAGGCTCCCGAGTATGGTGGTGATGGTAAGAAAACAACTGGTTGCGATGACAAACAAAAACCAATCTATGCGTTCCCTGCGCATTGGGCCCCTAATGGATTAATATTTTATACAGGTGATCAGTTCCCTGAAAAATATAAAAATGGTGCCTTCATTGCGTTCCATGGTTCATGGAATCGTGCGCCACAAAAACAAGCTGGCTATTGCGTAGTTTTTGTTCCTTTCAAAGATGGAATGCCGAGCGGTGACTATGAAGTATTCGCTGATAATTTTGCTGGCGCAAAAGAAACACCTGGTGATGCCGACTATCGCCCATGTGGTTTAGCGCAAAGTGCTGATGGTTCTTTATTTATTTCTGATGATCAGAAAGGGCGTATCTGGAAAGTCTCTTATAAAAAATAATTATGAGGATAGCATGTGTGATCCTGTCATTGATGACGATCATCGTTTTAATAAGTTGTGGCGGCAATCAGCAGAGCAAGGAAAATGGAAAGAAATTGTACGCCACGTATTGCCAGGGTTGTCACATGGAAGATGGCAAAGGTGTGCCCGGGATGAATGCGCCACTCGTCGGTTCTTCGTATGTAGCAGGTGATAAAGACAAACTGGTACATATAATAGTACAGGGTTCCGCTGCTTTTGGTAATGATCCGTCAAGGCATTACCGGAATGCCATGGCCGCCACACCGGGATTGACAGATGAAGAGATCGCTGATATACTTACTTATGTCAGGAGTAGTTTTGGTAATAGTGCATCGGAAGTAACGATCGGAGAAGTAAAATCAGCAAAAGAAAAACAGAATTGATTGTATGAAAAGGATATTGTTCATAGACAGGGATGGTACGCTTATCAATGAAGCGCCGCCAACATACCAACTGGATTCATTTGATAAACTTGTTTTCTATCCGCAGATGTTTGAATACATGGGTAGAATAGCAAGAGAATTGGATTATGAATTGATAATGGTCACCAACCAGGATGGATTGGGTACGGATAGTTTTCCTGAAAATACATTCTGGCCTGTTCAGGAACTTGTCATGCGATCATTGGAGAATGAAGGCATTCATTTTACCAAAGTATTTATTGATAAGACATTTCCTTACGAAAATGCGGCGACACGCAAACCTGGTACCGGCATGCTCACGCACTATTTGAATAATGCGGAGTATGACATGGCAAATTCATTTGTTATTGGTGATCGGATCACTGATATACAATTAGCAAAGAACCTGGGATGCAAAGGCATTTGGCTAAACAATGATGCCTTACTCGGTGGGGCTGAAATAAAAGATAAAGCAGAAGAACTGCGTAAGACAACGGTAGCGTTGGAAACAACTGATTGGAGTGAAATTTATTCTTTTCTCAAACTCGGTTTACGTGAAGTAACGCAAGAGCGCAATACCAATGAAACAAAGATCAGCATTCATGTGAATATGGATGGCAAAGGTGAAGCATCGATCTCAACGGGTATTGGATTCTTTGATCATATGCTTGAACAGATCGCTCGTCATGGTAAAATAGATCTGCAGATTACTGCCAAAGGCGATCTGCATATCGACGAACATCATACGATTGAAGATACCGGCATTGCGCTTGGTGAAGCATTTGCCAAAGCATTAGCTGATAAAAGAGGAATGGAACGATATGGTTTTGCATTGCCGATGGATGAAGCTGATGCTAAAGTACTGATCGATTTTGGCGGACGCAATTGGATCGTCTGGAATGTCGAATTCAAACGTGAAAAGATCGGCGAGATGCCAACTGAAATGTTCTTTCATTTTTTTAAATCATTCAGCGATGCGGCGAAGTGCAACCTGAATGTAGAATGCAAAGGCGATAATGAACATCACAAGATAGAAGCGATCTTCAAAGCATTTGCACGAGCGATCAGAATGGCTGTTAAAAGAGACCCATTAAGTAATTATTTACCGAGTACAAAAGGAGTGTTATAGATATGGAGGTGATACTGATAAAATACAATGCTGGAAATATTCAGTCGGTCCTGTATGCACTGGAGCGTATTGGTATAGCAGCCACCGTCACCGACGATCATGATGCGATCACTGCTGCTGATAAAGTTGTCTTTCCCGGAGTAGGCGAAGCCAGAAGTGCCATGGATAGTTTAAAAGAAAAAAACCTCGACTCGCTTATCCGTCGATTAAAACAACCGGTATTGGGAATTTGTGTAGGCATGCAATTACTCTGTCAGCATTCACAGGAAAGAAATACGCAGGGGCTTGGAATATTTGATGTGAAAGTCAAACGATTTCCTGATGGTAGAGTAAAGATCCCGCAGATCGGGTGGAATGATATTTATAACCTACGTTCTTCTTTGTTTGATGGTTTGCCTGAACATAGCTATATCTATAATGTACATAGCTACTATGCAGAACTAAGTAAGCAAACAATTGCTACCGCTGATTATGGATTATCCTATAGTGCCGCGCTGCACAAGGATAACTTTTATGGTGTACAATTTCATACGGAGAAAAGCGCAC
>JBDTPD010000455.1:0-4226 GCA_039932855.1 Chitinophagaceae bacterium
GGTTCGTTTTTTCTTTTTACAGGCAAAGCGAAGCAGTTTTACAGAACGTGCAGCAGCAGTAGCGTATAATTTTATCATGACCATTCCACCAACGGTCATCTTTTTATTTACACTTATTCCCTATCTCCCGATCCGCAGAGGTTTTATTGACCAGATGTTTGATCTGATCAAAGATGTTATTCCCGGAGAAAAAAACAATGAAGGCGTCATCAAGTTCCTGTCGGATATTTTAAATAACCAACGGACAGCGCTGTTATCAACTGGTTTTGTATTAGCAATGTTCTTCTCCTCCAATGCGGTGATGGGCATCATGCGTTCATTCAATAAAAATTATATTGGGTTCCGCAAGCGAAGAGGTTTTAGTCAGCGATGGACCGCTATTAAACTCACTGCTATTTTATTCGTGTTATTCTTCGCCAGTATACTTACACTAATTACACAGGGTGAAGTGTTGATCTGGTTTGGTATTCAAAATAAATTTCTCATTTGGGTGATTAATAATTTCCGTTGGGTCGTCATCGTACTACTTTTCTTTTTATCCATTTCTTTTATTTATCGCTATGCACCAGCGGTACATAAGCGTTGGCAGCTGGTCAATCCGGGTTCGATTCTGGCAACCGCCCTCATGATCATTTTCACCGCAGGATTTTCTTACTGGGTCAATAACTTTTCGCACTACAACGAACTCTATGGTTCTATCGGCACGGTATTGATCCTGATGTTGCTTATCTACTTCAACTCATTGGTGCTATTGATTGGCTTCGAGTTGAATGTAAGCATCAACTCGCTGAAACATGAAGTAGATGAACGAAATAAGAATCTTGCGACAGGAACCCATGTCGCATAGCGCCTCTGTGGCCCTCTGTGCCTTCTCTGTGGTTCTCTGTGACCAAGCCCTGTAAGCATGCTTCGAGTTGAAACCTCATAATTTCAACTCTTACTATATGATTGGTCACAGAGAACCACAGAGAAGGCACAGAGGGCCACAGAGGATTCCACTCATCCCAAAAATCACAAAAATCCCATTTCAGCTACTTTTTTTTCCGAAATTTGGATACACCTCAAACAATCTTACTATGAAAAAAATACTCTTCTCAGCATTGCCTCTCGCTATCCTGGCAATGATCAGCCTTCATCCCGCCAGTGATCCATTACCGATCGGTGCGGCACTTCCTAACCCGGATGTAAAAATGAAAGATGTTTCCGGAAAGGAAGTTTCCTTCAAAGAAGCCACAAAGAAGAACGGACTGCTGGTTATGTTCAGTTGCAATACCTGTCCATACGTGGTCAAGAATCAAAGCCGCACAAAGGAAGCCTGCAGTTATGCGCAGAAGAATGATATTGGTGTAGTAGTATTGAATTCAAATGAAGGCAATCGCAGCGACGAAGATTCTTATAACGCGATGAAAGAATATGCCTCCCACCAAAAATATGACTGGTACTACCTCGTAGATAAGAATGCAGTGATGGCCGATGCGTTTGGAGCAAAACGTACACCTGAATGCTACCTGTTTGACAAAAACGGCAAACTGGTATACCACGGCGCGATCGACGATAATCCTTCAGATCCCGGAGCTGTTAACCGCAAGCACCTTATCAGCGCGATGGATGAGATGAAAGCAGGGAAAGACGTTTCGGTGAAAGAGTCGAGGTCTGTGGGCTGTGGCATCAAGAAATAAAAGATCAGTCGGCAGTTGGCAGTCGGCAGTCAGCCGCTGATAATTGAAACTGCACTATCACAAAGAAATTTTACTAAAATCAGTTGCCGACTGCCGACTGCCAACTGGTTTTCATTTTAAGAGACCTACAAATTTTTTGCAGGTTTTTTTATGGAATCCCAAAACCCCTGCATCCCAAAAGCGTCCACACCAATTACCTAATCTATTCCGCGACCACCGGAATATTAAAAAACAGCTTATGAATCGCAGACAACTCCTCAATCGTCTCATCATCATCGGCTTCATGGTCCTGGTTGGCTTTTGCCTTGCCAAAGCTATTTATTCACACAGTATTACCGGTCTTATCCTGGCCCTTACCAGCCTCGGTGCCGGAGTTTATTTTTTGTATTTGCTGGCAAAGGCAAAGCAAGAAATAGAATTGGAAGAACTGAGATAACCGAATATTGAACACGGAACAAGGAATATCGAATCACGAAGTACCCCCAACCCCTAAAGGGGAGTTAGGAAGAATGTTAAATGATAAATGTATTGCGTTCGTAATTCGATATTCCGTGTTCCGTGTTCGATATTCAATTCTTATTTCAACATTGAAACAATCTCACTTTGTAGCTTCTCTTCGGAGAGTTGTTCTTCATAAAACTTCCGGTAACCCGTTTTATTATTGATAAATAATGAAGAAGGAATGGCACCTGACCAGGAGGCATCTATTTTGGGACAGAAATAATCGGCATTTGTTTCATCCAGCCAGACGATGGGCGCATTGACCTTCATCTTCGTGGCAAAGCTTTTAATCTTCGCCGGGAAATAATCTTTCAGATCGAGGCTGACTAATATTAATTGTACACTATCGGACTGATGCTTTTTTACTTCCTGCTGGAAATAGGGGATCTCGGCGATACAAGGTTTGCAAAAAGTGGCCCAGAAGCTAATGATCAAAGCTGTTTTACTTTCCCTGATCGTCTTTTCAAGATCAGTGATTTTCACACTTTTTATTTCCTGCGAAAATCCATTCACAGCAGCCAGAGAAATAAACAATGCTATTAAATAAATTTTCAATCGCATAGAACTATTTAAACGTTTAAACTCTTCATTCTTTCAACATTCAACTTTTAACCCTTCAACCCTACTCACGGCTGTTCAGATTCCACTCCTTCAACAATTCCTGTTTCACTGCACTATTGATATCATTCCTTTCATAATGCCCGGCGATCGTTTTTTGCCGGAAGGCTTCATATAATGTCACCGCACAGGCTACACTGATATTGAGTGATCGGATGATACCCATCTGAGGGATAATAAAATTTCCATCTGCCAGTGCCCTGATCTCATCACTTACACCGTTCTGTTCGTTACCAAATACCAGCGCGATTGGTTGTACCAGGTTCATTTCATATAAAGTTATGGCATCACTGCTGAGATGGGTTGTTAAAATGGTTGAGTAGTTTTTGCGGAGCACTGTAAAACATTCTTCTGCATTTTCAAATTGATGAACGGTGAGCCATTTGGCAGCGCTGGAAGAACTACGGGCGCCCCATTTCTTATGCGGAGGGATCTTTGTATTTAAAACATAAATCTCCTGCACCCCTACTGCATCGCAGGTACGCATAACGGCGGAGATATTGTGTGGGTCAAAAACGTTTTCTAATACAATAGTTATATCGTATTGTCTTTTACTAAGTACACCTACTAATTTTTCTTCCCGTTGTGGAGTCATATAAGAGTTTCTTCACAACAAACATATAGATTTTTCAGTTGGCAGTCGATCTCTGAGACCTGTAATACTCTTTATATATTCGGAGAATGACTGCCGACTGCCAACTGTAGACTGCCAACTGAAAAGGATTTTAAGTATATTTATAGGTGCTGATAATGATAATAAAATAAACATAACGAGATGAAGTATCCTGCCGTTCAGAATTATATCAATGGACAATTTGTAAATGCTGGTTCGTCCCGCACAATGGAAGTCATATCACCGGTGAATGGTGAATTGCTTTCTACAGTACCAATGAGTACCGCAAAAGATCTTGCCGATGCTGTTAAAGCAGCCAAGCTTGCTTTTCCCGCATGGAGCAGAACACCGATCAAAGAAAGAGTACAGGTATTCTTTCGCTATAAATATTTATTGGAAAAAGCATCCAAAGAACTCGCCGAACTGTGCAGTGAAGAAAATGGTAAGACGTATGGCGAGTCATTAGCCGAAATAGAAAAATGCATCGAGCTCACAGAATTTGCCTGTTCACTACCCCAACTTGTTACCGGCGAAGTACTGGAAGTAAGCAAAGGTGTAGAATGCAGAACGGAACATGTACCATTGGGTGTGGTTGCTTCCATCGTCCCATTTAATTTTCCTGCGATGGTTCCCAACTGGACCATTCCTAATGCTATTGCCCTGGGAAATTGTATGATCATTAAACCGTCAGAGAAAGTACCATTAAGTTGTGGCAGACTCGCGCAGATATTAAAAGAAGCCGGTTTGCCTGATGGTGTATTTAATATTGTACATGGCGACCAGGAGATCGTGGAAGCTATTTGTGATAATCCTGG
>JBDTPD010000456.1:0-4224 GCA_039932855.1 Chitinophagaceae bacterium
ATACGTTGGTATGCTTTATTTACAGGAATTAGTTTATTATTTTTACTTGTTCTATGGAAATTAATCCCGCAGGAACTTCATTTGGCACTTATACCAATTATCGCTATCTTATTTTTAAGATCAAACCTTTTTTCAAGGATACAAGAGATGCAAGAATAAAAAAGAAAAAAGCGGATGATCTGCCAAAAGATTCATTGGGTATTATTGAACTCGGAAAAGAAGATGTCTGGAAAATAGCCCGCGTCAAAACATATAAGACCCCGGAAAAAAGTTATGGATGGGTCGCTTATCACCTTGATAAGAAACCTGATCTTTCTCCTAAGACAACTATGGTTACTAAAAAAACAACTGATAGCCTGATCTATATAATCGATTCATTAAAAACAGTGATCGAATCATTACCGGGAAAAGCGCCCGTAAGGAAAGGCAATAGCAAACGTGATGCAGATGATGACTATATAACATCGATCACCGATGCAGATGATACAGATACTTCATCATCTGCTTCTAAAACCGGAACCGACCTGGTATTGCACAATCTCAAAACTGGTGAAGAAACATGGTTCAAGAATGTAGTGGATTATGGATTCAGTAAAAATGGTCGCCGGTTATTTATCAGTCAATCACGCAATCCGAAAGATTCATTAAGCAAGGCTACTGTTTTATATTTCGATTTGCGCAAAGGTTTTGCTGACACATTAAGTCGTGGTGTCAATGATGTAAAGAATTTCGGTATGACTGAAGATGGCGGACGGGTAGCATTTGTAGCAGAAAGAAATGCAAAGCCAAAAGACTTACAGAAATTTTATAAGCTCTGGTATTATTCCGAAGGAATGGACTCCGCTATATTGGTAGCAGAGAAAGGGATGGTTGGTATTCCTGCTAATTCAACTGTCAGTGAATTTGGAGAAGTATCATTCAGTAAAACAGGCAAGCGTTTATTTTTCGGAACCGCTCCGATCCAGCCACCAAAAGATACGAACTTAATTGATATTGACCTGGTGCGTGTCGATATATGGCACTATAACGATGATTATATTCAGCCCGTGCAATTAAATCGTCTTCGTCGCGATCAGCAACAAAATTATCTTGCGGCCTGGCTGATTGAACAAAATAAATTGGTGCAATTAGGTTCAAAAGAAATTCCGTTGGTCATTCGAACAAACGAGGGAGATGGTGGGCAGTTTGTTGGCATTACTGATTTTGGCAAACGAATCGAGAGCCAATGGACAGGTAGTACAAAAAAAGATATTTATTCTATAGATCCGGATAATGATACAAAGAAACTGGTAAAGAAAGACCTTGATGGTGAAATAGCAACATCTTATATTTCTCCGACAGGAAAATATATCATGTGGTATGATAATAAAGCAAAGAATTATTTTATCTGGGATGGAAAAACAGAAAAAAATATTACGGATAAAATCAAAGTGCCATTGTATGATGAAGACAATGACTCACCAATTGATCCTTCACCGTATGGTGTGATGGGATGGATGGAAGATGAAAACAATGTCCTGATATATGATAAATATGGAGTATGGAAGACCTCTGTTACAGGTATTTCTGTCCCTTATGTTGTTGTCAATGGACGGCATGAGGACGATGTATATAGATATGTTAAGACTGATCGGGATGAGCGATTTATTACTCCTGAGCAGGAAATGCTCTTTACGAAATTCAATAAACAAACAAAGCTGGAAGGCCTTTGGGTGATACCAATGGGTCATGTAGATTATCCTATAAGTGTTGATTCCGTTGTTAATATTGGCTTTCAGATTTTAAAAGCGAAAAACAGCGACGAATACATTTATACAAAAGAAACATTCCAGCGGTCACCAGATCTTTATGTAAGTGGTAAAACAAAAGTTATCTGGAATAGTGAAAAAGTTGAGGGGTACACACTAACGCAAAGCAAGCTGTCAAATATTAATCCGCAGCAAGCCAATTATAACTGGGGCACTGCTGAATTAGTTAAATGGAAAGCATATAACGGTAAAGAATCAATGGGTATCGTTTATAAGCCTGAAGATTTTGATCCAACAAAGAAATATCCAATGATCTGCTATTTTTATGAAACATTAAGCGATGGTCTTTATACATACCAGGCTCCATCCCCAACGCCAAGCAGATTGAATATTCCATTCTTCGTTAGTCGTGGTTATATCGTATTTGCTCCGGATATTCATTATACAACCGGTCATCCTGGCCCTGATGCATACAACTATATCGTAAGTGGCGCAAGGGCATTGGTAAAAAAAGGATACGTTGATAGTACACGCATAGGCATACAGGGACAAAGCTGGGGTGGCTACCAGGTTGCTTATCTTGTTACAGCTACTAATCTTTTCAAAGCAGCATGGGCCGGTGCGCCTGTTGCAAACATGACGAGTGCTTATGGTGGTATCAGGTGGGAGAGTGGATTGAATCGCCAGTTTCAATATGAACGTACTCAAAGTCGTATTGGCGCTACTTTGTGGGAAAAGCCGCAATTGTATATAGATAACTCGCCATTGTTCCGTTTACCAAAAGTAAAAACGCCATTAGTGATCATGTCCAATGATGCAGATGGTGCTGTACCATGGTACCAGGGCATTGAATTGTTTACAGCCATGCGCAGGCTTGGTAAAAAAGTTTGGCTGTTAAATTACAATGGTGAGGCACACAATCTTGTTGAAAGAAGAAACAGAAAAGACATCCAGATCAGGGAGCAACAATATTTTGACTGGCTGCTCAAAGATGCCAAACCTCCCAAGTGGATCACAACAGGAGTACCTGCAGTGGATAAAGGAAAGGATTGGGGTCTTGAAGAAGCTGTTAGCCCTTAGCTGTTAGCTATTAGCTATTAGCTTTTCTTCTTAAGCCGCCAGTGTCAGAAACTTCACGAGGCTTCTTTTTGCAATAGGCAATAGCGTTTCATCCAGCGGGAATTTCAACTCTGTTTCGATAGAGTAGACAGCAGGATTTGGAAGATCCCTGTGCTGACGGATCAATTCAGATTTGATATGCTCGTAGGTGCTACTGATACTGCGTTGCCAGTTATCTACGAAGTGAGTTTTGATACTGCGGTATTTTTCATCATGCTTTTCAAAAATAGAGAGACGATACTGATAGACGCAGGTAGGATTGACCTTACCGGTGCTTAAAAAGAAATACCCTTCCTGTGTATCCAGGGGAATGATTCCAACCGGACTGATGCTGATCTTTTCTTCTACAAACTCATAGATCTCCGCGCCATCAGAAATAGTTTTTTTCATGAGATCGGCTGAGTAATGGATGATATCTTCGAGTTCCTGCATTAGTTCAGTATCGGCAATTAGCTGCTCATACAACAATTGCAGTTTTTGCATTTGTACACCGTTCAGTTTTTTGGGGAAATGTTCCTGCAGGTATTTTTTATTCTCCCGGAAGGCGACGATATTATGGTAGTGAAAGATCACGTCGGCTAATTGAGGATACAGCTTTTGTTCGTTAAACTGTTTGTTGATCTCCTGCAAATAGGCGAGAAGAGTGTACTTCTTCAGTTCGAAATCAATGTACCCTTCGGCGAACCAGGTTTCGGATAGTGACTTCATAGTGGCGAATTTGTTTACCTAATTTATAAAAAAGACCTGATAATTAAAAGGGAAGTTTAATTTTAGTCTGTTAAAAACCACCAATTATGAGATTATCCGCGATTATTATTCTCCTGATTTGCGTTTCTTGTAGTCATACTATCTATGTCGTTCGTCATGCAGAGAAAGAAGTTGCCCTACCAAATTCAAATGGTAATGTGCCATTAACGGCCAAAGGAAAAGTACGAGCAGAGGAAATTAAAAGGATAATGAAGAAGAAAAAGATAGCAGCGGTCTATTCTACCAATACAATCCGTACAATCTCAACGGCAAAACCAACAGCCGATTATTTCGGTCTTTCTGTTCAAATATATGGTCCGAGACCAGATTCTGCATTTATTACGATGATTAAAGCAAGCAAGAAGAATACTCTCATTGTTGGGCATAGCAATACTATAGATGACGTAGTAAATGGCCTGTGCGGAGAAAAAAAGGTAGCCGGCGATCTGCCGGATGATGAATTCAATAAATTGTATGTTCTAAAAGTCAAAAGGAAGAAGATACATTTCAGGGAGACGACCATATTCAATCCGTAATTATAAATTCAAAAGTCAAAATTAAAAGGTCAAAATATCAACCTGATATTTTGACCTTTTAATTTTGACTTTTG
>JBDTPD010000457.1:0-4221 GCA_039932855.1 Chitinophagaceae bacterium
CTTACGTCCAGATCGAAAGTTATTTTTATGATCCGCAACTGATACAGCCGTCCTGCATGGTGCAGGTAGCGCCATCGGTAAATTCAGTTGTTATATCATTTGAATTATTGTTTATTTCTGCAACAGCAACTGTTGGAACCAGCGGCTGCATTTGTTCGCTGCCTTGTTTTTCAATCGTAAACTGAACAGCTTGTGCAGCTGCTTGTGTACGCAGGTAGTACATACCAGTTTTCAATCCTTTCTTCCAGCCATAGAAATGCATAGAAGTAAGTTTGGAAGGGCTTGGTGTATCTACAAACAAATTCAGTGATTGAGACTGACAAATAAATGCACCACGATCAGCGGCCATGTCTATCAGGTTACGTTGTTTTATTTCCCAAACTGTTTTATACAATTCTTTGATATCAGCTGGTATTTCTTCAATGCCCTGTACAGAACCGTTAGCAGCGATGATCCTGTTTTTCATGCTATTGTTCCATAAGCCAAGATTCACGAGATCTTTCAGCAAATGTTTATTCACGATCACAAACTCACCACTCAATACGCGTCTTGTGTAGATATTGCTGGTATATGGTTCAAAACATTCGTTGTTGCCAAGGATCTGTGAAGTAGAAGCTGTAGGCATTGGTGCAACGAGCAATGAATTTCTTACACCAAATTCCATTACTTCTTTTTTCAGTGTATCCCAATCCCAACGATCACCAGGTTGTACGCCCCACATATCGAATTGGAAAATACCTTTTGATAATGGCGAACCTGCGAAAGTTTGGTAAGCGCCATCTTTCTTAGCCAGGTCTTTACTCGCTGTCATCGCTGCGAAGTAAATAGTTTCAAAAATATTCTTGTTGAGCATTTTTGCCAGTTCACTTTCAAAAGGTAAACGCAGCATGATGAATGCATCGGCTAATCCCTGTACACCTAATCCAATCGGACGATGACGAACGTTGGAGTTGCGTGCCTCTTCGATCGGGTAGTAGTTATTATCGATGATCTTATTCAGGTTCAGCGTAGCCTGGTAAGTCACATCATACAATGTTTTAAAATCAAAATTATTGTTGCTGACAAATCTTGGTAAGGCAATAGAAGCGAGGTTACAAACCGCTACTTCATCTTTGCTGGTGTATTCGATGATCTCTGTGCAAAGGTTACTGCTCTTGATGGTACCGAGGTTTTGCTGATTGCTCTTGCTGTTAGCTGCATCCTTGTATAATAAATAAGGAGTGCCGGTTTCTATTTGTGCATCCAGGATAGCGAACCAAAGATCCTGCGCTTTTACTTTTCTTCTTGCCTTTCCTGCTGCTTCATATTTTGTGTACAGCGTTTCAAATTCTTCACCCCAGCAGTCGCTCAATCCCGGCGCTTCATTCGGACAGAATAAGGTCCAGTCTTCATTTGCTTCAACACGTTTCATGAAAAGATCTGGTATCCATAAGGCATAGAACAGATCACGTGCTCTTGCTTCTTCTTTACCATGATTTTTACGGAGGTCGAGGAACTCAAATACATCAGCGTGCCATGGTTCGAGATAAACAGCGAACGCACCTTTGCGTTTACCCCCACCCTGATCTACGTAGCGTGCAGTATCATTATATACACGAAGCATTGGGATGATACCATTGCTCGTACCATTTGTACCACCAATATAGCTACCGGTAGCACGGATATTATGAATAGCGAGGCCAATACCGCCAGCGCTTTGAGAGATCTTGGCCGTTTGTTTCAATGTATCATAGATGCCATCGATGCTATCTTCTTTCATTGTTAATAAGAAACAAGAAGACATCTGTGGTTTTGGAGTACCCGCATTGAATAAAGTAGGCGTAGCATGTGTGAACCAGCGCTCACTCATCAGGTGATACGTTTTGATAACGTTTTCGATATCGCCTTTATGAATACCGATTGCTACACGCATATACATATGCTGGGGACGTTCTGCTATTTTGCCATTAACGCGGAGCAGGTAAGCTTTTTCCAGTGTTTTAAAACCGAAATAATCAAAGGCAAAATCGCGATCATAGATGATCGTGCTATCGAGTAGCTCCGCATTTTCTTCAATGATCTGCCATACATCATCAGCGAGCAAAGGCATTTTCTTACCAGTTCCGTTATCAGTGTAGTGATAAAGTTTGTACATGGTTTCTGAAAATGATTTCACTGTATTTTTATGCAGGTTACTTACCGCGATACGGCTGGCAAGGATAGCATAATCAGGATGCTTCGTAGTTAATGAAGCGGCTGTCTCGGCAGCCAGGTTATCCAATTCGGTGGTAGGCACACCTTCATAGATACCTTCAATTACTTTTTTGGCAACATCGATCGGGTTAACTAAGGGACTGAGTTTGTAGCTCAACTTTTCAATTCGCGCCGTTACTTTATCAAATTTGACGCTTTCTTTTCTTCCAGTTCTTTTAATAACGTACATGGTCAGGACAGTTTACGGGGTTAGTATCTAAAATAAGTTCGCAGTCTGTCAGTCGGCAGTCTGCAGTGGGGTTCGCGACTGATAGACTGCTGACTGCAGAACTGCCGACTTCTTAAAAGTCTTCTTCTAATGAAAAACTCTGCGATTCTTTATTCGATCCGGATAACACACCGGATTTTTGATAATCACCCACTCTTTTTTCAAAGAAGTTTGTCTTGCCCTGAAGGGAGATCATTTCCATGAAATCAAATGGGTTAGTGGCATTAAACATTTTTGGATAACCTAATTCACCGAGCCAGCGGTCAGCTACGAACTCGATATATTGTTTCATCAGGTCAGCATTCATACCGATGAGCTTGACAGGGAGCGCTTCGGAAATGAATTCTTTTTCAATTTCTACGGCATTGCCGATGATCGAGTACACTTCTTCCTGGGTCAGTTTGGTTTTCAGCATGCTGTACAACAGGCAGGCAAATTCACAATGCAAACCTTCGTCACGGCTGATCAGTTCATTGCTGAACGTAAGGCCTGGCATCAGTCCGCGTTTCTTTAACCAGAAAATAGAGCAGAAGCTACCGCTGAAGAATATTCCTTCCACAGCTGCGAAGGCAACAAGGCGCTCTGCAAAATTTCCACCGTTGATCCAACGAAGCGCCCATTCAGCTTTTTTCTTTACCGCAGGAACGGTATCGATAGCATGGAACAAGCGATCTTTTTCTTTAGGATCTTTTATATAGGTATCAATCAGTAAAGCGTAAGTCTCGGAATGGATATTTTCCATCATGATCTGGAAGCCGTAGAAACAACGGGCTTCAGGAAGCTGTACTTCACTCATGAAGTTGACAGCCAGGTTTTCGTTCACAATACCATCACTGGCAGCGAAGAAAGCAAGTACATGGGAGATGAAATGACGTTCACCATCATTCATTCCTGCCCAATCCTTTGCATCCGCACTCAGATCGATCTCTTCGGCTGTCCAGAAACTGGCTTCATGTTTTTTATATTGTTCCCAGATCTTGGGATAGTTGATCGGAAGGATAACAAAGCGATCCTTATTCTCTCTCAACAACACTTCGTCTTCGTACTGCATATTTTGTTTTTAAAAAAGTAAAAAAATGCGGCACGACAAAAGACAGGACTCCGGCAACTTTTGGTGGGAAAAAGCTGAGGCGAGCATCTTTGCCTGTACCTTACTCGGGAAGGTTCCAAACATAACTACGATCGGCAGGGTATCTGGCTTGTCATGTGAGTTGTGAGTTGTCAGTTGTGAGTAACAGAGTATCCCTACTCACCATTCCCCATCACCACTCACTTAACATTACAGTTGCCCGTCAGCCCATGATTTTCACATGGTTCCCCTTTTAAGCAGGTAGTTCACAACTACCCACACCGAAATGAATTATAGTAAGAACTAGCAACGAATGTAACGGTAAGCACAGAACGACGACACATTAATTTTTCACAAGATGTGGATACTTTATCTAAGGCAGACTGGATAAGACTTTTGGGCTAAAAGAATGATTGAATCTCAAAAAGTTCTTAACAAATTGGATTTGTTAACTCAAAAACTTTTATAGGCTTTTTTGAACACGGATGACACGGATAATTGGGATTTTACAGATGATCGCCGAAGGCGAGCTATTAAAAAATCAGTGAACTCCGTATTGTTCATATCATCCGTGTTCAACTCTTTCATATGCTCGAAGCAGCAGATAGTGAATTGAAGTCTTTAGAATTTTTAAAATTATTCGACAGCTGATTATAATGAATTGGACACAGAGGGCCACGGAGAAGGCACA
>JBDTPD010000458.1:0-4221 GCA_039932855.1 Chitinophagaceae bacterium
TTTCCGCGTGATCTTTTCTGTCTCCACACTTGTTACTCCCAGGGAAGAAGTAGTACTTGAAAAAGGAATACGGTGAACAAGTTTTGATTTTCGATTAGCCAATCTCATTCCTTCAATAATTGTTTCGCGCATCCATTTTTCACGTTGGTCCGGCGTCATACCAGCCATGCCTTCACCGAGTGTGAGACCAATACCGGTAAGATCAGGATATTCTTCCAGTATTTGTGTTACACATTCACGGGTATATTGCTTAATGATATCTGATGTATCACCCCGAACAAAAAAATCATGCTGCAGGTTATCCATTGCTACATTATGTGCCCTGGCAAATTGAGGTGTTACGAAAATATTAAAGGGTATAATATAAGTATCGATAGCACGTTCATTAGCCATCCGGAAAATAGTATGAAAGAGTAGTTGCCATTCTTTCATTTCCTGGTCAGTGAAAGGACTCGCTTCGGGAAAATTTTTGGGTTTGATTAAATAGGTATAAGGATGAAGGTTCCATAATGATAGTGCATTGAACCTGTTTTCTACCATCATATCTAAAAATGCTTTCCAGTAGCTGGTATCTTTACAGGTAGGGCCATGAAGATCCAGCGCGTAGCTATGGCGATAAGTATCCCAGGGAAGATCAAACTTGATAGCACGGAAAGGGAGATACGCTTTTTCTTTTTTTGAACGGATATTCTTTAATAAAATTTTATTCCGGATATCTTCTGCAAGTGACAAGCTTCCATAGATCAACCCTCTTTCATCTCCACCTGTGATAATGATTTTCCCTTTTTGGGGCACAATAGAAAAAGATTCCGCTGCCATGTTTCCATTCAATCTAAAGTCGATAATATAATCGGTTTTCGATTTGTTAATCTTATATCCTTGCTGTAATAATGTCTTTTCTAAAACGCCGGCAGCATATATTTGTCGGGAAGAAGTGGTCGTATAATTTATAAAAAATGTTTGTGCAGCAGATGAAATCGCCACGCAGGCAATCAGCAGTAAGGCAAGGCATTTTTTCATGAAATGAATTTAGGCAAAATGTGTGAGTTTGTGATTAGATGTACGGTGTACGACTGTTCGATAATAGAAGTTGTCCAGTTCTCAACCATGCGTACACCGTACATCTGACATCGTACATAACAATCTTTTGGAAAAAAATTAATAATGAGATCAGAAGGCAGGACAATACGGATTTTGTTAGGGCTGGCTTTGCTTTGTTGCATGCTGGTGCTGACAAAGTTTATCCTGTTCAAGAAAAGCCCTCGTTACTACAAGCATTATTTTGCGCACGAGTATAAAAATTACTCAGTAAAGCAGGCTTGGGAAAAAGCCAATACACATCCGTTCTCAACTATTCGTTTATTTTCTTCCAGAAAAGTTAGTTCCGAATACAGCTATAAAAATATTGGTGGAAATATCATCGGTTTTGTACCATTAGGAATTCTTCTGCCACTTGTCTTTCCTTTCTTTCAATATTTCTTCCGGGTTACAGGTGCTGTTTTCCTGATCAGCCTGTTGTTTGAAACAACACAGTTAGTAGCAGGCATTGGTGTATTCGATGTAGATGATCTGATATTGAATACTGCTGGTGGTATTATCGGGTATATCTTATACGCCAGTATTAAATGGCTGGTCACACATACTGGTCAGTCTGCAGTGGGCTCCCGATAGTTATCGGGATAGCAGTCCGCAATTATCGTTCAGGAATTTTTTACTTATTTCACATCTACAATAGTGGAGAGGGAAACTTCCAATGCTTTGGCTACTTCATAGAGCGTATAAATCGTAGCATTTACTTTACCATTCTCGATTTTTTCTATTGCCTGGCGGTCTTTGCCCATAGCGCGACCAAGATCAGCCTGGTTCCAGTCTTTCTTTTTTCGCAATTCGATTATGCGCTGGCCAATTTTTTTATTGAGGTCATTTTTTTTCACTTCCCCGAAAGTGCCGAAAAAAAAGATATAAATAGTCATACTAAAAATTGACAAATCGAAATAGGTTCGGTATGTTTGTCATACAGAAGTATGACTTCTGTGTTCGACACATTAAACCTTAGTTTGTATTATGCAGCATACCCTGGAAGGATTGCCCATGCTGGAGCATTACAACAGTCTGTTGAAAAATTCCGATAATGAAAGCGCCTGGCGTATTATCGACGAATATTTCCGCCTTTTTGAAGAAAAGGATCCACAGGAAGTACTATGGTTCATGTTAACAACCGCTCTTCGGGCAGATAATGAAGAAATCGGCGCCCGTCAACGCGGTAATATGATCTTCTTTTACGAATACAGTTCCATTTTTTTCAAAGCCGCTCATTTTTTATATAAAGAACGGCATGGTACCAAAAAAAGGAAAAACAAAGCTGGGTAATGATCAGTAAGTGTTAAAACAGTTTTGCTATGCATTATTAATGCATCAGCAAAACAATGGTTGGCTTTTAAAAAAAGAGGCTGTCGCGAAGTTTGTTGCCATGGCTGCAGTAAAGGAAAAGTATAGAAAAACTGGGTTCTGTATTTTCTCTTTTACTGATGGGAACAATTTCGTTGATAGCCTCTTTGTATTATCATCATCTTTAATAAACATATTCTACTTCTCTCCGCATAGTTTTTTTGTTTAAAGGATTGGTTCAATGCTGCAAATAAAGGTGAGTGATGAATGGGGAGAAATGTCAACATGCATCACTGCCTGTTTGTGCTACTGGATTGTAATACAGTATGGCCCGGCCTTTGCCTGCTTTATAATATGGTATCAAAAAGATTTCTGAAAGGACTTGGGGTTGTAAGCGTGGAAATGATAGGAGCGATGGCTGTGTTTACAGCTGCTATTGCTGGTATTGTATTTACCGTCCGACCATATTTTCGCCGGCACAGGGCAGTAGATTCCGATGTGTTTAGCGCACTGCATCCTTTTACAAACGATACTAATACCAGTATCATGGAAGTGATCACTACATTAGCGAAGCATCAATTCCTGATCCCTGCAAATATTTGTCTCATCTTATATTTTCTTCTTGTTCGCAAACGCACCTGGTTCTCAATACGGGTAGCCACGATTGCCTTGAGCAGTTTGATATTAATGTTCATGCTGAAAGAGCTTTTTCAACGGCATCGTCCTGAACAACCTGTCGGACTTCCTGCAGCCGGCCTGAGTTTTCCAAGTGGTCATGCTATTATGAGCGTCACTTTTTATGGATTACTTATTTACATCGTTATACATACCGTTAAGAATAAACCATTGAGGGTAGCGCTGATCAGCTTTCTTGTAGCATTGATTTTTGCGATTGGTTTTAGCCGCGTTTATCTTCGTGTTCATTATACCAGTGATGTGGTAGGAGGTTTCACCATTGGATTAATGTGGCTCTTTATATCACTTGCTATCCTGAAAAGAATTGAAGATTATAATAAAGAAAATAACAAGTTGCCGGCTCAGGTCATCAAAGGCAGTCAGTAGAAATGTAAAATCTAAAATGTAAAAGTGGATCCTAAGGATGGCCACTTTTACATTTTACATTTTACATTTTGCGATTTTATATTTTACATTTAAACAGGTAGTTTATACTCACGAATAGTAACTGTAAAACTGCTTCCTTTTCCCGGCGTGCTTTCTACTTCAATACTGCCACCGTTTCTTTCTGCAATATTTTTTATAAGATATAGACCAACACCACTGCCATCTGTATTGCTGGAGAAGCGGGTGAAGGGTAAGAATAATTTGTTGCCGAATTTTTCAAGATCAATACCCTGGCCATTATCAGTGAAAGTGAAAATGGCTTTGTCTTCTTTCTGCGTAGCAAGAATGGTGAGATAGAGAGGGCGCTCAGGCGATGAATATTTAATAGCATTACTTAATAAGTTGGTGAAAATGCTTTTCAGGTATACTTCAATATAATTCAGTTCACCAATACCAGTAAAATCTGTATTGACAAATGCTTCATTCATCTCAATGGTATCAGAAAACTCATCGTATGCATCTGAAAAAACCAATGCCGGAGATATGTTTTTAACCACGTGCGGAGAAGAATCGCCTACTTCAATGATCTTATTAAGGCTCAGCATGATTGTCTCCAAACGGTCAGCTGAACGATGAATGATCTGGATATAATTATTAATAGATGGAGGAATTTCTTCTTCTTTCAAAAGTGTTAAAGAGAGCTTAAGTTTTGTCAATGAATTTTTAAGATCATGGGCCAATGCAAAGGTGAATTGTTGCATGTCCTGGTAC
>JBDTPD010000459.1:0-4193 GCA_039932855.1 Chitinophagaceae bacterium
CCCTTGGCTGCAAGAATTGCCAGACCCGATTACCAAAGCAACCTGGGACAATTATGCCCTGATATCTGTTTCAAAAGCAAATGAACTGGGAATCAAACTGGATAATAATTACGAGTATTATCCATCAAAGCCTGTTATTAAATTAACAGTAGGCAACAAAGAAGTAAGCCTTCCGATATTGGTCATCCCTGGTATGAATCCAAATACTATTGCAGTAGCAGTAGGATACGGAAGAAGTGCTGACCTTGGTCAGACAGCAACAGGAGTAGGTGTCAATGTATTTCCATTAGCTTCTTTCAATGGCACAACCGTTACCTACAATAATGAAGTAAATATTACAGATGAAAAGCGCAAACAAAAAATTGCGCAGATGCAGATACAGAATTCATACGAAGGACGTATTGAAGTAGTAAGAGAGACAACACTTGCTTCTTTCAAAGCAGAACCGAATATGATTGCTGAATACCGCGAAGAAATGGCGGTAGAATATTCCAAGAATGCACATGGTGGAGAAGATCCGGAAAAACAACGCGAAGATTTTCGTAAAGATGGTACCATGTATCCTGTCCACGATCAGCCCGGTATCAAATGGGGAATGACCGTTGATATGAACTCGTGCTATGGTTGCAACGCCTGCGTTGTCGCTTGTCACGCAGAGAACAATGTACCTGTTGTTGGTAAAAGTGAAGTTCTTCGTTACCATGATATGCATTGGTTACGTATCGATCGTTATTTCGTCAGCGATCCTACTAATGCTGATGATCTGAAAGGTGTCGTGTTCCAGCCAATGATGTGTCAGCATTGTGATAATGCTCCTTGCGAAAACGTATGTCCTGTTTCTGCGACCAATCACAGCAGTGAAGGCATTAACCAAATGGCATATAATCGTTGTATAGGTACAAGATATTGTGCAAATAACTGTCCGTTTAAAGTTCGTCGCTTTAACTGGGCAGATTATACGGGAGCAGATAGTTTCCCTAACAACCAGGATCAACAACTGGTAGGTAAACTGGATCCTGTTGTTCATCAGATGAATGATGAGCTAACAAGAATGGTGTTGAACCCTGATGTTACTGTTCGTTCAAGAGGTGTAATGGAAAAATGTAGCTTCTGCGTACAACGTACGCAAGCTGCTAAACTGGTCGCGAAGAAAGACGGTCGTCCATTGAAAGATGGCGATGCTAAGACAGCTTGTCAGCAAGCTTGCGCAGCAGATGCAATTGTGTTTGGTAATGTTCATGACAAAGGAAGTTTGGTCAGCCAGATAAGAAGAGATAACCCGCAACGCAGCTTCTATGTATTGGAGCAATTGCACGTGTTACCGAATGTTACTTACCTCGCAAAGGTGAGAAACAGCGATGAGCCGGCTGAGCATCATGAGGTGGAAGGAAAGAAAGAGGAAGAAGCGGCACATCATTAAGAGTTAATAGTTGAAAGGAATAGTTGATTAACAAAACGAAGCTAGCAGCTAAGGGCTAACAGCTAAAAGCTAATATAATTATGTCACTACTCAGATACGAATCACAGGTAAGACCTCCGTTGGTTGAAGGTGCAAAAGACTATCACCAGGTAACAGAAGATATTTGCCGTCCGGTGGAAGCAAAGCCATCCAGGTTGTGGTGGATTGGTTTTTTGATTGCCGTTGCCATGCTGTGCTTTGGCATCTTTTCCGTGACGATGGAAGTTACTTATGGAGTTGGCCAGTGGAACCTGAATAAGACCATCGGATGGGGCTGGGATATCACCAACTTTGTATGGTGGGTAGGTATTGGTCACGCCGGAACCCTGATCTCTGCGATCTTGTTGCTTTTCCGCCAGGGATGGAGAACAGGTGTGAACCGTGCAGCTGAAGCGATGACCATCTTCGCGGTAATGTGCGCCGGTCAGTTCCCGATCTGGCACATGGGTCGTGTATGGGATGCATTCTTTGTACTTCCTTATGCAAATACACGTGGTCCTTTGTGGGTGAACTTCAACTCACCATTGTTATGGGACGTATTTGCGATCTCTACATATTTTACTGTATCGTTATTATTCTGGTACTCTGGTTTGCTGCCTGATCTGGCAACATTACGTGACAGAGCGAAATTGAAATGGAGAAAAATGTTTTACGGTATTGCTTCATTTGGCTGGACAGGTTCTACCAAACACTGGCAACGTCATGAAGCATTATCACTCGTGTTAGCGGGTTTGAGTACACCACTTGTATTATCAGTGCACACGATTGTATCCTTTGACTTCGCCACTTCAGTTATACCAGGCTGGCACACTACGATCTTCCCTCCTTACTTCGTTGCTGGTGCCATCTTCTCAGGATTTGCGATGGTACAGACGTTGTTACTGGTAACAAGAAAAGTATTGGGACTCGAAGAATATATTACTCTCGAGCACATCGAAGTAATGAATAAAGTAATTGTACTGACAGGTTCTATTGTTGGTATCGCTTACTTAACAGAGTTGTTCATCGCATGGTACTCGCATGTAGGATATGAGTGGTTTGCATTTAAAGAAAACCGTGTGAACCTGACCAGCCCTTATGGATGGAGCTATTACATCATGATGGGTTGTAACGTATTATCTCCTCAGATCTTCTGGTTCAGAAAAATGAGAAGAAACCTGTTACTTACTTTCTTCATGAGTATCCTGGTAAACATCGGTATGTGGTTCGAACGTTTTGTGATCATCGTTACATCTGTTTACCGTGATTACCTGCCAAGTTCCTGGAGTACTTATTATGCGCCAACGATCTGGGAGGTTGGATTCTACTTGGGAACCTTTGGTTTATTCTTTACCTGCTATTTCTTATTCTCTAAATTCTTCCCGGTTATTGCCGTGGCGGAAATCAAGCACATATTGAAGAGAAGTGGTGAAAGTTTTAAAGATAATATGGGTGGTATTGAAAAAGAATCATTGGAACAATTTGATCATGAATATGGACATCATGAACATAGTGATCATTAAAGGGAAAGTTGTTAGCTGATAGCTTTTAGCTATTGGTTATAAATCAATAAAGAAGTTTGACATAGTAGTTTTTGCTAGCATCTAATAGCTAGCAGCTAAAAGCCAAAAAAAATGGGTGTAAAAAAATTTGTAGTTGGTAATTTCTATGACGAAGCGGTACTGTTTCCTGCGGTAAAGAAAGTACGCAGGGCCGGGTATAAGATTCATGATGTATACACGCCGTTCCCGATTCATGGATTGGATAAAGCCATGGGTCTTAAAGATACGAGCCTGCACGTAGCCGGATTTATTTACGGTATTACCGGTACTATGACTGCAGTAGGTTTTATTACCTGGGCATTGACCATTGATTGGGCACTTGTTTTTGGTGGTAAACCATATTTCTCATTACCTGCATGGATACCTATTACGTTTGAGTTGACTGTTTTGTTTGCATCAGTCGGAATGGTGCTTACTTTTTGCTGGTTGTGTCAGCTCGCTCCATTTGTAAAAAAGGATCACTTCAATCCCCGTTCTACAGACGATACGTTTGTGATGGCGCTGGAGTGTACAGATAAAACAAACGAACAGGAAGCCATTGCTTTTTTAAATAGTCTTGGCGCTAAAGATGTAAATGTTCAGCACAGAGAAACAGGATGGTGGCTCGGAACATACGACAATGACAAAATGAAATACGGAAAGAGAGCAGAGGTTGTTCATTAAGAATAAGAATTGATTTTACTTGTTGGAATAAAATAAATGCTGATGAAGAAATTTTTGATCATAACGGGTTGTATAGCGGTGATAGCCTTCACTAATAGTTGCGGCTCGCGTAACAACCCTGGCAGATCCTATATGCCGGATATGACATATAGCAGGGCTTATGAAACATACGCACCGGCACAGGAAAGATTAAATACAGAAGGCGGCGGTACTACTCTGTCACCTGTATACAATGGAAAACCTGTGGAAGGAACAATGGCCCGTGGCGATTATCCTCATTATGAATTAAAAAATGATTCAGCAGGATACGCAATGTCTGCAGGTGTAAAAAGCCCGCTTGATCCAACAAAAATAGATTTGAAAGAAGCAGAAAGATTGTACCTCGTTAATTGTGGTATCTGTCATGGCGCTAAGCTTGACGGTAATGGTCCTTTATATAAAGGTGGTGATGGTCCGTTTGCTGCAAAACCAGCTACGCTTGTTGGGGATGCTAAATATGAAGCAATGCCGGAAGGAACCATGTTTCATTC
>JBDTPD010000460.1:0-4183 GCA_039932855.1 Chitinophagaceae bacterium
ATTGCTTGTTATCGTGATCTTTAAACTGGTTAATAATGATGCGGTGATCAATAAGACCGGTCTTGTTTTCTATTTTGATAAACAGGTAAATGAGAATGACTTTACCATTTTTGGTCAACCATTCTCCCTTACCGAACCAATCGATTTTCATAAAGATATTTCTTCCGGAAAAAGTTTCCCCTTACATTTTTCCAAAACAATCGATATGCGCACCGATAAATTTGGTAGCGCAAAAACAGTTTGGGAAGTTAACCGGCTTGAATTCTTATTGCCTTTATTAATTAATTACACAATCAGTGGCGATAAAAGCAAATTGGATCTGTTTGTAAAGATCATGTCTGACTGGGATGAGCAGAATCCTTATATGAAAGGGCTCAACTGGTACAGCAATATTGAAGTAAACATCCGCCTGATTAATTGGTACTGGTGCTGGTTACTTTTAGAAAGTGATCCGATATGGCAGACAGAAGAAAAATATGCGGAGTTCAGGGCAAATACATGGCTTCCGCTTATTTACAAGCATTGTCATTACAGCGCGAAGAACCCTTCCTTCTTTTCATCAGCTAACAATCACCTGATCGCAGAGTATACAGGATTGTTCCTCGCTTCTACACTTTGGCAATTCAAAGAATCATCAAAATGGATGAAGAAGAGCAAGGCTGGTTTAGAAAGAGAGATCATTTTACAACATAGCAAGAAAGGTATCAACAGAGAAGAAGCATCGGCTTATATACAATTCATTACTGACTTCTTCCTGGTATCCTATGTAGCAGCACAGCATCATGGTATTCCGTTCTCCAAACAATACGAAGAGAAACTGATTGATATCTGCGGCTACATTAATAATTTTCTTGACAGCAAAGGACAGACACCGCGCTATGGCGATGATGACGATGGCCGCATGATACTTCCTGATGCGAACATGCAAACAAATAATTTCTTATCCATCCTGAACAGCAGCGCTGTATTGTTTAATAAACCAGCATTGAAAAGAGCGAATGCAAACTGGGATGTTAAATCACAATTGCTGACGGCACATATCAATGGAAAAGAACAATGGGAGAAATTACCTGCTGATACAAAAGAAGCTGGTTCTGTTTTTTATAAAGAAGAAGGACATTTTATTATCAGGAAAAAAACAGATGACAAAGAAATCTATTGTCATTTTGATGCAGCGCCTCTTGGTTATCTTTCTATTGCGGCACATGGTCACGCCGATGCATTATCATTTCTATTGTATGCAGACGGTTGTCCGTTCTTAGTTGATCCGGGCACCTTTGCCTATCATACCCATAGTGACTGGAGAAAATATTTTACCAGCACACTGGCCCATAATACTATCACGATTGACAAGACGGACCAGGCATTATTAGCCGGCCCTACTCTTTGGCTCAATCATTATCGTTGCAAAGTACTGGAAGCAAGTATCACCCCGGAAAAGGACACGATCGTCGCCTCACATGACGGATATAGTAGTAAGGGAATCGTTCATACGCGTTCACTTGAATTTGACAGGGTCAGTGATACATTCACACTTACAGACATGATCGAAGGTGGTGAAGGAAATCATTTGCTAAATATGCCTTTTCATCTTCATCCCGCTGTTACAGCTACAAAGAAGTCTGATAATACATGGCTGCTTACACATAGCGCAACTGCGACAACGATCGAGATCAGTTTTGAAAATGATGTTACAGTTAACCTCGTAAAAGCGTCTGATACAGAGAAAATGGGCTGGTACTCTGAATCATTTATGAAGAAAGAAAAATCAAGCACCTTGTTGGGAGAAAGACCATACACCGAAAAGCTGGTGAATCTTCAAACAACTATTAAAATAATTAATTCGTACTAATCAAACCAAACAATAAACACGATGAACATTAGCATTTTCGGTTTAGGATATGTAGGCTGCGTGAGTCTTGGCTGCCTGGCACGTAACGGACACCACGTTACAGGGGTGGATGTAAGCCAGACAAAAGTTGACCAGATCAATAGTGGTTTAGCGACTATTATTGAAAAAGATATCGACCGCATCATTGCGGAAGAACATAAGAAAGGAATGATCAGGGCTACTACTAATTTCAACCAGGCAATTCTTGATACAGACGTATCTATTATTGCAGTTGGTACGCCTTCCAGCAATACGGGTCATCTGAACCTGAACTATATATTTAAAGTAGCGGAGAATTTCGGACAGGTATTGAAAGATAAAAAAGATTTTCATGTCATTGCTATCCGTTCTACCGTATTACCGGGTACATCTGAAAAATTTGCGAGCATCGTTGAGCAGTTTTCTGGTAAAAAGAAGAATGTTGATTTTGCGATGGTATCAAATCCAGAGTTTCTTCGTGAAGGCACAGCGGTGTATGACTACGACCATCCTCCTGTAACGTTGCTTGGTTCTGAACATACAGGCGCTGCCGAAAAAGTAGCTTCTATCTATCGTCATTTACCAGCCGAAGTAGTGATCACTGATGTGAAAGTGGCCGAGTTGATGAAATATGTAAATAATACTTTCCACGCATTGAAAGTTTCTTTTGCGAATGAGATTGGAAATATCTGTTCTGCATTGCAAATCGATTCTCATAAGGTAATGGAGATCTTCTGTAAGGATAAAGAATTGAATATTTCTCCTTATTATTTCAAACCTGGATTTGCTTATGGTGGATCATGTTTACCAAAAGACCTGAAAGGCTTACAAACACTGGCGCATGACCTGTATGTAAAAACGCCGTTGATTGAAAGCATCGAAAAGACGAATCAGTTACAGGTTAGCCGCGCGGTGGAGTTGATCCAGGAAACAGGAAAACGCAAACTCGGCTTCCTTGGCCTGAGCTTTAAAGCAGGAACAGATGATCTGCGTAACTCTCCAGCTGTAACATTGATCGAAACATTGTTAGGTAAAGGATACGAAATAGCGATCTATGACAAGAACGTGCATTTGTCAAAACTGACAGGTACCAATAAAGAATATATCGATACGCATATTCCGCATTTATCAAAACTGATGAAGCCAACAATCAAAGAATTGTTTGAAGGTTCAGAACTTATTATCGTTAATAATAAAGAACAGGAGTATATCGACACATTGACGAATATGGAAACAGATCACCCGGTGATCGATATGGTACGCATGCCGGATATGGTACGTAAGAAGAAAAATTATAAAGGAATCAACTGGTAAAAACAACTGCATGTTCGAAGGAAAACACATACTGATCATTGTTGAGAATCTGCCCTTACCATTTGACCGACGGGTATGGCAGGAAGCAAATACATTGAAAGAAAATGGCGCAGAGGTATCGATCATCTGCCCTAAAATGAAAGGATATACTAAATCCTATGAGTGCATCAATGATATTCATATTTATCGTCATCCGTTGCCTCACGAAGCAAGAGGTGGTCTTGGATACATGTGGGAATATACAGCTGCCTTGTTTTGGGAGTTTGTATTGAGCTGGAAGATCTATTTCAGGAAACGTTTCCACGTTATCCAGGGTTGTAATCCTCCTGACCTCATTTTCCTGGTAGCGCTGTGGTTTAAAATATTTGGCGTAAAATATGTATTTGATCATCACGATATCAATCCAGAACTGTATATCGCGAAGTATAATAAGAAAGGAATGTTTTACCGCTTTTTATTGTTGGTAGAGAGACTAACATTTATGACCGCAAATTATAGTATGGCAACGAATGAAAGTTATCGTGAGATTGCCCTGACACGCGGAAAGATGCCTCCGGAAAAAGTAACGGTAGTAAGAAGCGGACCAAAATTAGATCGTCTTCGTATCACCGCCGGAAATGAAAAGTATAAGAAAGGTCGTAAGTACCTGATCGGCTATGTGGGTGTTATCGGTGAGCAGGAAGGAATCGACTTATTACTGGAAGCAGCGGCTCATATAGTAAAGCAACGCCAGGATGTACAGTTTGCGATTGTCGGTGGCGGTACAGATGTAGATAAGCTGAAGCTACTTTCTATCAGTATGGGTCTTGGTGAATATGTTGACTTCTATGGTCGCGTTGATGATGAAACGATGGTAGATGTATTGAATACCGCCGATGTATGTGTGAACCCTGATAAGCCTACAGAGATGAATAATCTCTCTACCATGAATAAGATCATGGAATATATGGCGCTGAAGAAACCAATTGTTCAGTTTGATTTGAAAGAAGGTAAAGTATC
>JBDTPD010000461.1:0-4181 GCA_039932855.1 Chitinophagaceae bacterium
CCATACACAGATGGATCAAACAATTCAAATTGACGAAGATTTAATAATTCAGGGAATTCATAGATGATCAATCGTAATACCAATAAAATAACCCCGAGGAATAATACGCCCTTCCATATCTTTTGCCGTGCTAATGAATCAGCAACGAGATGTGTAAAGAGTAGTAACAATAAAAGACCGCTGAAACGAAGTAGTATCGTAAGGCGATTGTTGTAAGGTATAACGCTGGATATCTTTTGATCAAAATAAAAAAGTGTTTTACCGGACAAGCTTTTCACAGGAAAAGCAGTACTATCTTTTGCAATCACCACCTGGTTATCCGCCGTACTGCTATAAACAAACTTTTGAGGCAGGTAATCTGTTTCAAGAAAGAACTCCGACCTGATCGGGATCATCGCATAGGCCACTACAGTAATATTGGAAAGCCGTACATTCTTTTTGATCACGAGGTAATAACCATTCAGTAAGTGCATATACTCTTCGAGATCACCGGATGAATAAGTTTCTGGTGGAGGCAAAATGAATTGATTACTCCAGAACCGCATGGAAAGAATGCCATCATTACTGACACCATATAAAAAAAGACCGTATGCTTTTTTTACGGTCTTATTAAACTCGTCTCGTGATTCGCGACTCGCCACCAGCCTACTGACCAACATTGTATCTGCTAAGAATGAGTTGAAATCTTCCTGCTCATGTGCCAGGTAACGTTCAGCTTGTGATACTTCATCGTTAACAGCTGTGCGGTTGCTGTATATTTTATTAAAAATAAAAGAAAGCGCAAACAGAACGATTGCTGCCAGTAAAAGGGACAGTTTTAAGAAAAATCTATTGGGCAAAAGTGGCTTCACAATCTCTGTTGTTTTTTAATGCTGTTCCAGATGGCGTCCATTTCTTCCAGGCTCATGTCTGCAAGATTTTTACCTTCCCCGAGGGCCTGTTGTTCCATCTGTGTAAAGCGGTGGATGAACTTCTTATTGGTTCTTTCTAGTGCGTTCTCGGCATCCACCTGCAAAAACCGTGCATAATTGATCATTGAAAACATCAGGTCACCAAACTCGTCCTCTACCGCAGACTGAAGAGCGTCGATATGTTGTTGATGATGGATGACAGACGTCGGATGATGGACCTTATCAATAGTACCATCTCTGCTATCAAGGGACTGCCGACTGCTTACTGCAGACTGCAGACTGTCTACAGCTTCTTTCAGCTCACGTGACTCCTCCTCCACTTTCTCCCAAACCTGCTCCTTATTATCCCATTCAAATCCTACCTGTTTTGCTTTTTCCTGCAACCGCATCGCTTTTACCATAGCCGGTAATGATCGCGGCACACCACTTAAAACAGATTTCTTACCTTCTTTCAACTTCAGCTTTTCCCAATTCACTTTTACATCTTCTTCATTATTTACTTTTACATCACCATAAATATGCGGATGTCTTGTGATCAATTTTTCACTGATACCATTGATCACGTCCAATAATTCAAATTGCTTTTGTTCGCTTCCGATCTTAGTATAAAAAAGTATATGCAGTAAAAGATCACCTAATTCTTCTTTAATTCCTTTCCAATCGCTTTCCGTGATCGCATCAGTCAGTTCATATGTTTCTTCAATTGTCATTTGCCGGAGGCTATGGATCGTTTGCTTTTTATCCCACGGACATTTTTCCCGAAGTTCATCCATGATCCCTACTAAGCTTAGAAATGCATCACTCACCTGATTTTCCATAAGCATCAAATATTAAATAGTGAAAAGAACATGTAGACTACGAACAGAATGCCTATTAAGACCCCTAACAGAATATTGATCAGGAAAAACTTTATAAAGGTCTTGAACTTGCCCTGCCCATAAAACTTATACATCGCGGCGTATTCGTACACAAATAATCCTATAATGGTCGTTGCTATTAAGAATTTCAGTATGCCTGAATGCAATGCATCATTCAATTTAGACAATGAGAATATAACTGTTAGCCCAAGGAAAAGGAAAATATACAGGTAAATACAAAAAATAGCGTGACTCACGTAATAAAAATCTTTTCTCCGTATATATAATAGTTTAAAAAATAACGCAAGAATTGGAAGAGAAATAAAAAGTATTTGCGGAATGCTATGTAATAATGCATTGGCAAATGCATGGATGATCTGCTTATCATCATTATGATATTTTTCATTTAAATCAATCTCTTTGTAAATAAGTTTTCGTTCGATCCAGTTATGCTTTTTTACGCCGGACGCCAGCACTGAGTCATATTGCGCCCTTGAGTTATAACGTCTGCCGGTAAAATGTATCCCCCCGACTGGCACCACACTATCACGATAATGATTGAATTCAACCCTTGTCATAGGTACCGCTGGTCTATTTTCTTCTTTATTAATATCAGCCGTAAACCGTGCGAAGCTCGCCGAATCCATATTGTCAATACTTACCAACGTCTTACCATTAATAGTAGTATCCACTGTAAAAGAGGCTTCTTTATGCAGAAAAGAAAAGAACAACAGGAAAAAGAAAGCAGAGGTAAAGAAGTACATCCTGACCGGATTGAGATAAGTAGCCCGGCGACCCTTCAGGTATTCTTTGGGTAAAAAACCGGGTTTGGTAAACAGGTATTTCAATGAATGAAAAAATTTCCCGTCGAAGTGAGTAAGATCTTCAAAAAAATGCCTCAGAAGGTGCATAAATCCTTCCTTCGGCTCAATATTTTCCTGCCCACAATTCTGGCAAAATTTCCCTTGTACAATTGTCCCGCAGTTAAGGCAGTTTTTCTCTTTACGCTGGGGAAGGTGGGACATAGAATTTTTTGCTAAAATAAGTACAAAACACACGTAAAGTGCGTGATTTTCGTTATCATCCGACAGATCAGGATTTTGAAATTTAGTCCCGATAATTATCGGGAGGGAAATTGGGAGATTTGCCTCATGCGAAAACTCTTCCTTTTAGAGTCAATTTCCAATTCCAAAATTTCAAAATCGACAAATAACTACTTTCAAGTATGTTTGCACCCTAATCAATATCACCGGCAACATGAAAACCGTTTTATCCGCATTTCTTCTTATCCTTTCCCAGCTTGTCTACGGTCAATACTATTTTAATGATATCCGTGACACACGCAACCTCGGCGACAGGATGAAAGATTATACCAATAATAAGGTAAGTTCTGTTATCGCAGTTGGTTTCGATGCCGATGGGGCCAGAAGCAGTGACTTCAATGAATGGCAGGAAATAAATGCAGCAGCGAATGTGCTGAAAATAACTACCCGCAACAGACAACAGATCACCCGCCAGTTTTACCAGTTTGACAAACAATTCAACCTCGTCCGCATCACCGATTCATCCAGCGACATCAAAAGTGTAACGGTATATAATTATGACGCTTCTAATAATATCGTTTCTATAAAAACAACGACAACAGATTCACTCAGCGACTTCACTGAAACAGAAGAACGACAGTGGAAATATGGCAGTTCCGGTAAACCAGAAAAAATGTGGCGCATCCTGAATGGTAAGGATAGTACGGAGTATCGGTTCACCCTTGATGAAAAAGGAAATATAGCAGATGAACAATTATACCGCAGAGGTACAGGCATCGATCCTGTTTATTATTACTACGATGAGAGTAACAAACTCACTGACATTGTACGCTACAATAAGCTATTGAAAAGATTACTTCCCGACGTGATGTTTGAATATGATGAAAATAATAAGGTCACTCAAAAAATGACAATTCTTTCTACTACCAAAGTCGAATACCTCATCTGGAGATATGCCTACAACGACAAAGGCCTGAAAGTAAAAGAAGTGTTGTTTGATAAGAAAAAAGAAATGACGGGGAAGATAGAGTATGGCTATACATATTTACCCTGATCATAATTCATTAATTAAGAGTTATGAATTATGAATGTGCGTAAACATCAGGGATAGTCCGATTATTAGTTGCCATTCATAATTCTTAATTCATAATTCTACATTTCCTCCCGCCGCTCACCCTCCTATTCCTGTCATTTACCGACTATTATTGTGTCGCTTCACAAATGACAAATACCTTTGCCCCATTCTTAAATACTGACTCATGAAAAGAATCCTGCTCTGCGCGTTGACCTCATTATTTTTTGTTACTACCTACGCTCAGCAAAAAGCGGTAGCCAGTTTTACGATCAGTGGCACCATCAAATCAAAAGCA
>JBDTPD010000462.1:0-4176 GCA_039932855.1 Chitinophagaceae bacterium
CAAATTCATGGCGCCATTGATTAAAACGGGTTGTATCTCTTACATGCTGATCCCAACTAGTGAAGTAGGGACAAAAATGATCACGCAACACAGGGATGTTTGCTTTATAATCATCAGCAAATTCTCCATAGGTACGATAGCTAATACCGGCACGTTTACAATAATCCCAGATAAATCCTTTCTTTGGATTAGCAACCTTGCGATTACCTTCTCCGCCATAATCACCACCACGTCCGCCATAGCTGGTGGGCCATGTTTTTTCAAGATAATCAACTGCATTTGCAGACGTGCTCCAATTGTGTCCATCGGCGCTTACTTCACCATCTACATAGAAATTATCAAATAACACAAACTCATCAGCGAGCTTGTGTTGATTAGGTGTTATTCTTTTTCCAAATAAAACAAGACTAGTATCTCCATTACCCTTCGGCATATCGCCTAATACCTGGTCATAGGTCCTGTTTTCTTTTATAATATAGAATACATATTTGATCGGTGAAGGATTGCCTACTTTCATAGGGATAGGATTACCGGGTTCTCCCTGTGCATTCAATTCTTTTTCCTTTGTATAAGGTGTATTATCATATACATGTTTCGAATACATCGATAGTGTAGCAGCGTCTGGCTGATCGATAATAGATAATGTGCCTTTAAACAATCCAGCTATATATTGTACCGCTACCGGACGCGATGTATCCCCTTTCTGATAAACAACTTTTTGTTTTTTGTTCATTGGATTTGGCCCATAGGGATTGGCCATGGAAGAAAATCCTTTGCCATTGGCGACGAATATTTTTTTACCAATGACTTTTACATTGGTAGGATACCATCCCGTAGGAATAAATCCTTTTGATATACTGTGACCGGGCTTGCTGACATCAAACACGGCCAAACAATTGTTGTCGGCATTGGCGATATACAAACTTTTCTCATCGATAGATAGTGCAAGTCCATTACTTGTAGATCCTGCCGGCGCATCAGGATACATCGCAGCATTTAAAACTTCCAGTACTTTTTGTGAACGCGTATCAATAATAGACGCACTGTTATCATTCGCATTAGCAACAAAGAGATATTTATTATTTGCTGTAAGCAATAATTCGTTTGGATTATCGCCCACATTTATTTCAGCAGTGATCGTGCGTTTATCAGTATCAAACACTACTACTTTATCGCCACCCCATAATGATATGTACAATATTTTTTTATTGGCTGATAACAAGCATGTATACGCTTCAGCACCCAATGGAACAGTAGAAAGAATTTTCTTTGTTTTGAGATCGACAATATACAACGAGTTATTATCTTTTGTTACCACATACAGCCATTGCCTTTTATCATCGATCGCAATACCGGCAGGAGAAATTGGGGTGGGCCATTTTGTTCCCAATTTGATAGTATCCTGGGTGACGAGTTTATTTTTTATAATAGCGTATTTCAATATCCAGTTATCATTACCACCACTTGCGTACAGCATTTTCTCATCGCTGCTGAATTGTAATCCGTACCATGATTTCGGAATGACCACACTATCCAGGATTTTTTCTGCTACCGGATCGATCAACTGAATGCTTTGAACACTTTGTCCATTATTAGTAACAGCGATGTATTTTTTTGTTGAAGAAACGGCAATATTTAACGGTAGATCCCCAAGTTGTAATGAACGTCCGGCTGGTGTGAGTGACCAACCATTCGGGAGATTTACTTTTTTGTGAGTGAGCTGTTCTTCTGCATTACCCTGCTGTGCCAGTCCATACAAAGCCGGAAAAAGCAAGAGACAAAATAGATATGACCGTTTTATCATAGCATAGATTAATTAAACACAGTTTCGATAGGTTCTTTTACCGCGTGTGCAGGTTTGAAATCAAACCCTAATAATTTAGCGATAGTAGTAGCAATTTGTCGCTGATACAATTGTCCCGGTGTTTTTATTTCACCTAATGCTTTTGTATCTGGTCCAATTGCTGCCATCCAGATCTCGTGAGAATCTGAAATGTTATTGCCATGATGCTGCCAGGTAGATTTGATCTTATCACCACGACCATGATCACAGGTGAGCAGCATAGTCGTTTTGCCTTTGTACTGCGGCATTGATTGAATAGTTTTCCAGAGATCAGCGATCATTGCATCCGTTGCATGAGCACTACCAATATACTGATCATACATTCCTGCATGTGCAAAATCATCGGTCTCATCAAAAGCAATATACAAGACTTTTGGTTTGTATTCTTTCAAATACTCCCTAGCTGCGATATATGTAAGCACATCTGGTCTGACACCAATAGGTTTTGTTGTTAGAAATTGAATATCATTGATGAGTTTAAACGCAGGATCTTTAAACTTCAATGTATCGATATCTGCATTGACATAAATACCACTGCGTGGTTCATTTAAAATATAGGGAAAACAATCCCAGGTAGTGAACGCAGCTACTTTACCAGTATATCCTTTTTGTTTATTGATAAACTCAAGAACATTCTCGTTTTTATTATAAATCTTATCATTAGAGTTGATCGTAGTGTCTGGGTAGCCGGTGAATATTTCATTATAACCGGGGTAAGAGAACCAGAATGGATTGGCATTATCCATATTATTATTAAGGGTACGGTTGCCATATAGTTGTCCTTCTTTTGCTATAACGTTCCAAAAGAAAGGAAACAATTTTGTTTTACGCTCCTGTTCATCTGCGGACCAGTATTTTGTTTTCATATTATCCCGGTCGCGATCAAAGCTGCTGTCATTAAGCAATACTTCATCCACACCATGAAAAACTTCTTCCCAACGCAAGCCATCAAAAGTGATAACAATTAAATTTTCAGTTTTGCGATCCTGTGCCATTGAAAGGCCCGCCTGTAAGATAAATAACGCACAAAGGATTATGTTTTTCATATTGCTGATTTATTAAAAAGAAGGCGAGACTTAGACAAGAACCGCCTTTACCAATTCTAACTGCTTGCTTAAAGAGATATTTAACGCGGATTAATCGAATTAAAATTTGATTTCGCGGATTGATACCGTATAAATTTTATTGTAAGATCCACATTACACCGTTGATATCATCATTGCCTGCGAACTGCGATTGTAATGCTGCTTTATAATTAGTTGTATTAGCTGTTTGCTCTGAACCCGGATATTGAAAACGTTTGGCAATACGCGTGCTGTTTCCTGTACCAGGTCCTGTTGTGAATACAGGTACACCCGTTCTTCTGTAAGTAAAATATGATTCAAGACCTGAATGTCTGAACAAGGCAAGGTAGCGTTGATTAAGGATCTGATTCAATCCCGTTGCATTGTTACCGTTGTACAATACAGTCGCCTGGTTATAGTAGGTTGTGAAATCAACAGGCACATTATAAGTATCGTATGTACCAAGACTTGCACCGGGATGAAGGAAATATGCTGTCATCACTCCTGTTTCAGGTATTCCATAAAATGCCATCGATGCTTTGATCGCTGCTTTGTAATGAGCTTCTGCATTTCCTAATGGACCACTTGCTACCCAACCGCGATTGATAGCCTCAGCGATATTGAACAGCATTTCTGGATAACCGATCTGGATACTAGGTTCACCAGTATACGTATCATAGAAATGCTTACGGTTGATGAGTGAATATTGACCACTGTTTGTTTTTACAGACATAGTACCAAGATCCTCACCAGGAGAAGGCGCTACGAATGCATTGAAACTGGTAGGACTAGTGCCGGCTGTAACGATAGCACCTGCAGGTTCTGCAGTAACAAATACACGTGGATCTTTCAATTGTGTCAGCAATCCAACATAAGTACCCGATGAGCAATAACGTAATGCATCGAAACCAAAATTATTCGGACTCATCGGATAGTCGTTTGTCGGATGCACATACGTATATTGAAGATTGTCCTGCATACCAGATAATAAAGGATACTTTGCCGGATTGCTGAGGATATCAGTGAATTGTTGTGCGACATGCAGATCAGCATCTGCCGTTTTCTTACTGAGATGGATCAATAAACGTAAACGATAAGCATTGACAACTTTCTGCCATTTAGCTACTGAATTATTCAGGTAAATATCTCCCTTCAATACTTGTCCCTCTGCTGTATTGGCGTTAGGCGTAGTAGCAAGAATGCCAAGGTCCTTGTTGGCATCTTCCAGCCATTGAAATGCTTTAATGAAAACTTCTTTCTGGGTATTGT
>JBDTPD010000463.1:0-4173 GCA_039932855.1 Chitinophagaceae bacterium
TCACTTAATGGTTGAATAGCTTTTGCCAATGATTTCTCAGCATAAAAGAAATCAATTGCTTCATCAACGCTCATCTCCAATACATCATAAATATTCTTGTCCTTGTATTGTACCTCGAGAACTTCTTCTTTGAATTTTTTTCCATTACATACTTCGCAGGTAAGGTGTACATCGGCGAGGAATTGCATTTCCACTACTTGTTCTCCTTCACCTTTGCAGGTATCGCAACGACCACCATCCACGTTGAAAGAAAAATGCTTTGGTTGAAATCCACGCATCTTACTCAGTGGTTGTTTCGCAAACAGATCCCTTATTTCATCATATGCTTTGATATAAGTAACGGGATTGCTTCGCGAGGATTTACCGATTGGATTCTGATCGATCATTTCAATTTGTGAAAGGCTATCGATATCACCGGTAATAGCTTTATGAAATCCAACCTTATCAGCAAATTCCCCTTTGAGTTTACGTAATGCAGGATAAAGTATTTGTTTGACTAAGGTGGTCTTACCACTTCCGCTCACTCCACTCACTACACACAATACATTCAAAGGAAATTCTACAGTGATATTTTTCAGGTTGTGCTGAGCTGCGCCTTCTATTTTGATTGAACGATTCCACTTACGCACTGTCTTTGGCGGATCGATCTTTAATTCACCGGTCAGATATTTTCCGGTCAGGCTTTCAGGATTAGCGATCAATTCATCATAATTACCTTCAGCAATTACTTCTCCACCAAGATGCGAAGCAAGCGGACCCATATCAATAATATGATCAGCTTCGCGCATCATCATTTCATCATGCTCAACTACTACAACCGTATTACCAAGGTCACGCAATTCTTTCAATACACGGATAAGATTAGTAGTATCTCTTGAATGAAGACCAATGGATGGTTCATCAAGAATATATAATGAGTCCGTGAGGTTACTACCCAAACTTCTTGTCAATTGTATACGTTGGCTTTCACCACCACTCAATGAATTAGCGAGACGATCAATGGTTAAATATCCAAGTCCGACATCGAGCAATGTTTTCAAGCGGTGATTGATCTCGATGAGTACGCGCTTACCGATCTCTTTATCATGATTGCTTAATTTTTTATCCAGTACATCAAACCATACTTTCAGATCTCTTGCCGGCAGTTGACTAAGTTCACCAATATGTTTGTCATCTACCTTTACATAGAATGCTTCTTTGCGTAAGCGATAACCTTTACAATCAGGACAGGTAGTACGACCGCGATAACGGCTTAGTAACACACGATACTGAACTTTGTAAAGATTTTGTTCTACTTCTTTAAAGAAAGCATTGATGCCATTTGCATATTCATTTCCCTGCCACAATGTTTCGTACTGTTTGGCCGTTAACTCAGCAATAGGTTTATGAACAGGAAAATTGAATTTCTTCGCGGCTTTAATGAATGCTTCTTTCCATAATCCAAGTTTTTCTCCTTTCCATGGAGCAACAGCGCCATCATACACACTAAGTCTGCGATCAGGAATAACAAGTTCACTATCTATTCCCAATACCTGGCTGAAACCTTCGCAGGTAGGGCAGGCGCCAAAGGGGTTATTGAAAGAAAATAAATTCGGAACAGGCTCTTCAAATTGAATTCCATCGGCTTCATAGCGATTATTGAAATGGATCAACTCGCTTCCATTGATTTCAAGATATACATCTCCCTCACCTTCATAAAAAGCGGTACCTACAGAATCTGATAACCGGTGTATATCATCTTCATCAAAGTCTTTTGATATAATACGGTCGATGAGAATGTACGTGAGACGTGAGACGTTAGTCGTGAGGGGAATACGTGTTTTAAGTTCTTTATCGCTTAATTCCAATAGCTCTTCAATTCTATAAATCTCACCCTGATTATCAGCTTTTGACTTACGATTCACGGCTGATGATTCACGACTGTATACGCGTGAAAACCCTTTTTGAACCAATATATTCAACTCTTCTTTAATGTCACGGTTCTTATGTTGTTTAAAAGGTACGAGGATATATAATTTATCACCCTGTTTTGACGTTTGTATAAGGTTGATCACATCGGCGACATCATCTTTCCTGACTTCTTTACCGGAAACCGGGGAAATGGTCCTACCAACACGTGCAAATAACAGGCGCAGGTAATCGTGAATCTCGGTCATACTTCCTACAGTACTGCGAGGCGTGCGGGTAATGACTTTTTGTTCGATGGCTATGGCTGGGCAGAGTCCCTTTATGTAGTCTACATCCGGTTTATTCATCCGGTTCAGGAACTGGCGGGCATAGGCGCTAAGGCTTTCTGCGTAGCGACGTTGTCCTTCGGCATATAAGGTATCGATGGTGAGGGAAGATTTACCGGATCCGGATACTCCTGTCACAACTACCAGCTTATTTCTCGGTATTTCGACAGAAATATTCTTCAGATTATGGACCCTGGCGCCATGTATAAGGATATTTTCTGCGGAATTTACGGTCTTCGTCCCAGCGGGGATTTTCTCTTTTATTGTCTTTTCCATTTTTACTCCCAACAAATGTAAACCCTTATCCAACACAAATTTCAGCGGATATCATTAACATTTTCTTGGCTCAATAAATAACCGTTGCAGCAATAATTTGTTTGGAGGTTTGGCGAAAAAGGCTATTTTTAAAGTCCAATATCCAAAAAATGATTAACCAAAAATTTACCCCGCCTATCGCATAAACTTCTACACTGTTTTTACACCGATTTTTTTAGTAACCAATATCCGATTGACCACCTCTAAACTGTAGGAGTTTATGAAAGCTTTTAGCAAAAAAACCGACCACGAATTAATCCATCTTTTTATAGATGGCAACCTCGAAGCCCTGGAAGCCTTAGTGTTAAGGCATAAGGACAAGTTGTATACGTCTATATTGTTTTTGGTTAAGGACAAATACCTTGCCGAAGACATTTTCCAGGATGTTTTTATCCGTATTATCGATACACTGCGTAGCGGACGCTATACAGAAGAAGGAAAGTTCCTTCCCTGGGCAATGCGTATTGCACACAACCTGTGCGTGGACCATTTCCGTAAAGTGAAAAGGACCCCCACTATCCGTAACAGCGAGGATAAAGACATTTATGAAGTACTGAACTTTGCTGACGATAGTGCAGAGACCGTCATGATCAAAAGACAAAGTCATTCCCGCGTTCGCGAAATGCTGGAAAGATTACCGGAAGATCAGCGTGAAGTTATTATCCTTCGTCACTATGCCGATATGAGTTTTAAAGAAATTGCTGCGGCAACTAACTGCAGCATCAATACAGCTCTTGGCCGTATGCGTTATGGATTAATTAATTTGCGCAAATTGATGGTGCAAAAACAAATCGCCCTGTAACACGGATTAAAAAAGATTTAGTTTGATTTCACAGATTACATCCACGAAATCTGATCAAATCTTTCCATCCGCGATATATATTATTGTCATTCTGTTTCTCCAGCCGCACCTGAAAGTTCTGCCTCTAAAGAATTTTCCTTGCTTGCCTGGCGGCAGGCTGTTACAGAATGACACCAAATTGAGAAGCCCCGTTCAGTCGGGGTTTTTTCATTTAGAAACTGTCTTGCAGTTGGCAGTCTATCAGTTGGCAGTTGGCGGTCGACACTCTTACGCCATAGTGCGTGTCTTTACGCACCACATCTTTAAAGCTTTTCCTTTCATAATAGATGGTGCGTGAGGACACGCACCATGGCGTAGCCGAATACATTTCATTAGTAATTCTTTGCTCCTTAGGAGCATCCTGTTTATAGAAAACATTCTATCAGCATGATACGGCTCCATAGGAGCCTCCTGTGATTTACAGGAGGCTCCTATGGAGCCCGCTTGAATTATCTATTCCGGTTACTATAAACAGGATGCTCCTACGGAGCAAGAGCAAGCAAAGAAATATAGAACGATGAAATGTATTCACTTCGAGATTCAATATTCCTTGTTCCGTGCCTGCCTGCCGGACAGGCAGGTTCAATATTCATTCATGATTCTTCCTTACTCTCCTTTAGGGGTCGGGGGTAAATCTTTCTTATTTTTTCTGAAAGCATCAAGCCCACACTGTAACCACTCAGCAAATTTATTAGCGTCGGGGGTGTAGTACTTGGTCTTTGTGAGAGCTATTTGATTGCTATTGATGATAGCGTATTGTGGCTGAGAGGTAGCACCAAAATT
>JBDTPD010000464.1:0-4169 GCA_039932855.1 Chitinophagaceae bacterium
TGCCCAGATGTTTTGCTACCGGAGAAATTTTTCCTTTTAAAGATGCCGATGGTCATATTCTGTACGATTCCGTGTACCATACTATTGCTGATTTTAAGTTAACAGATCAAAACTCAAAGCTGATCACGAACCAGGATATAAAAGGCAAAGTATATGTAGCAAACTTTTTCTTTTGTCGTTGTCCTTCTATTTGTCCAAAAATGACAAACTACCTGTTATTATTACAGGATGAATTCAAAGATGAAAATGGCGTCGCTTTTTTATCGCATACCGTTGATCCGGAAGATGATTCAATTCCTGTGCTGAAAGAATATGAACAACGATATCATATTGACGGTAACAAATGGCATCTTCTGACTGGCACAAGACAGGAAATCTATGACCTGAGTAAGCGGAGCTATTATCTTGGTGTAGCCAATGATAGCCCTGATGAATTTCAACACAGTGAGAAATTAGTGCTGGTTGATACTCACCGCATCATCAGAGGTTTTTATGATGGAACAAATAAAGAAGAGGTAAATAAACTTAAACACGATATCACTCTTTTACTTACAGAAGTAAAGCGTGAAAGGCAATCACTGATTTGAATAAATCATTTTAAAAATAAAATAGTTAAAATAATGAAAGCAACTAAAGTACAATACATTGTAAAAAGTGAATACGCGGAACATAATGCAGAAAATATAAAAAAAGTGATGGGCGACTTAAAGAAACTGGGAAACCCTGATATTAGATACAGTTCATTTTTATTAGCAGATAAAAAGTCATTCGTTCATTTTGTATTGACCAATACAGAAGAAGCAGGGAAAGTTCTGGCTTCGCTCGATTCATTTAAAACATTTCAAACCGAATTAAAGGCCAGCGGTCCGGAATTATTCCCCCACGTTGAACATATGGAACTGGTAGATAGTTCTTATGATTTTTTTCAGAAATAAGTTAGTAAAAAATAATAACCTTACTTATAAATGCTTTTTACCACATAGGCATATAGAAACATCGGGCACATAGGATATACTACACATATTTTACTGTAACTTCCTTTTATGAAATCTATTCTTGTAATTTGTTTAGGCCTGATAATTTTATCTTGCAAGTCTACCCACGTTAGTACCTATACTGCAAAACCTACTATTTGTATTGTAGACGGAACTCCTTCAAACATTGACGTATTAAATTCTATTCCGGATTCTTTAAAAAAGAAATACAACTTCATTTCATTTAACAGGCCGGGGTACGGAGGAACAGAAAATGCTGTGATGTCACCGGAGTTACTTTTTCAATTGGCGAAAAAAGCTGGCCTTCATGAAAATGATTATGGCATTATCGGTATCAGCGGTGGTGGTCCTTATTCAATTTTACTGGCCTCGAAGTTTAAATTGAAACACTGTGGTATCGTCAGTGGAATGGTCTCACGGGATGCTTATTTCAAATTTGCTGATTCGGCAATAACCAGGGGAGTTATGGAAGGTGTGTTACAGGGTTATGATAAATTTGCTGCTGCTGCTATGAACTTCCCGAATCTCGACGAAATCTTACGTCACGCTGGTACCACTTCAAAAGAAATAGCGATCAGGGCTTGCTATGACGATCTGAATTTTGTTTTAGCAGATGCACTATACGACGCTATAAAAAATAAAAATATCAAAATAGACTGGTGGCATGGTGCTAATGATGTAAATGTACCTGTGAAGAGTGTTGAGTTATTTATAAAAGATTATAAAAATGCAAGGTTGAATATTATTCCACTTGCCACTCATGGCATTGACTCGAGGGTGTATATAGGCAAGCTGATCGATGATTGGGAGTTGAGATGAAATAAAAATAAGTGGACAGTACTTCGTGCTGATGATTAGTTGAGGCTCACCTTTTATTCTGTAACCTCTTTTTTACTGTACTCGTCTATATAAATTGTCATGGGTTCACTCATCAGATCCCTGTACAATCCTGTCTTAAAATAGAAATAGCCTTTATCCGCAAATCCTTTTGCTGACGAATAACAGGTGGCTCCCCGGTAGTCAGCAATTTCCTTATCATTAAGCCATGCCTTTACAAACCCACTGTCCAGTCTTGAAAATTTAATTTTAAAGGTAAAGTCCAGCCACTGGTTTCGCACTTCATTTTTTGTTTTAAAAATAGTTTGTGTGGTTGTGTCTGTTTTAACGGTAATGTATAATTTTCCGGATACATATCGTATAGCCAGTACCGGACTACTATCTGTACAAACATCCTCAGGACAGTACTGCTTCCATTGCGCTATTACCAATCGTGTTGGCACGATAGGAAAACTATCAGGCAAAAACAAGCTAACCCTGTATTCATATATCTTGTCTTCCACAGACATTAACTTGCTGACCTCACAAAGTTCATCCCGTTCAGTATCCAGGGATTTGCTGTCGCCGGATTCATATACATCTCCCGACCGTAATGTAATCTTTGCCGCACTATGTCCTTTACGGAAAATGGTAGCTTGCATTTCCAGTGCAGTCTTAACCATTCTGTCGGTGCGCCATAATTTTCCCAACGTTGCTGTTTCAAAACCGTCATATACATTAACCTGTGCGCTGCAATTGGCAGCGATTAACAACAAGAATAACAACGTCAGATGATTTTTCATGATTGCGGTGGTATACATATAAAATTACAGTTTTTCCAATACCAGCGTGCGTTGTTCAGCAAAAGGCATTTCAAACTGGCACTCTTTATAATCCTTATTGCAATTGATCTTAAGTTTCAGGTCCAGGAAATTCGACATAACAGCCTTTACTATTTTCCCATCAGACTTTTGCAGGGTGCTATTAATATAAAAATATTCCCTTCCATACTGCACGTTGTATTTATCCGGGCCGGCCTGCATCACCATTTGAAAATTATTTATCGTATCCGCAATAACAGGCGTATTCATATCGGGAATCAAAAAACTAAGGCATGCCTGCGAGGGGGGAGAAAAAGACGAATGAATAACCACCTGCTGTTTTGTATTGCTGATCATCTTTACGGATAATGCAATACAATCTTCTCCTTTTAAAATATAGGACCCGTTAGAAAAGTCAGCCGTTACAGGATCTTTAGACAAACTACTATCTCCTGTTTTCTTCAACTTTCCAATGCCCAACATAGGGCTAACTGCCACAAAAAAAGTATTGAAATCCTGTATTGGCTCCGTCATGTCAGGTACGGTAATGGCAGGTAGATCAATCTTACCGCGTGTGTCTAAGGAAATGCGATAAGGTTTTACTGAACGTGCGGCAGACGTGACATCAATCGTGTCTTTTCCGGTAATCGTTTTCCTGGATATCCAATGCACTTCATCATAAGGCACACCGGCGCTGTCTTTAACTACTCTTAACTCACAGATGGCAATATTGGTATGATCCCATTTTCCATTGTGAGATTCTTCCATGGTTAGTTTGTACCGGTACGTTTCACCCGTTTTATATTTCCTGCCAAAAATATTGCTAGCTTTGATACCATTAGTCTGGGTAAATGCTGATTGAGCAATACATATTGCACTAATTACCCATAAAAATTTAGTGGTAGATTGCCTGACTGATCGTTTCATAATAGCAACCCTAACGAGCGCTTTGATCAAATAGTTATATTTTAATGAAATTTGTATTGAAATATGTGAAAATAGTATCAGGTTAGAATCTCAAGGGCAACCTTTTTCATTACCTGCGCGTTAATTCCCTCATTCATACTCCTTGTATATGCAACAACGAAGAACTTTTTTAAACAACATGTTAGGCCTGGCAGTTACAACAGCCATTGCGCCTGCTTTTATATCTGACATTTTTACGACAAATAAAATAAAAGCGCTTGCCTTCGATGCCTTTCCCATTTTCGATCCGCGGCCTGTATTTGCTTTAGCAGAAGAATTATTTCCCGGCAAGGGAAATGAACTGAGTACTGTTTGGAGAACAAAGCAATTCGATTATCAATGGCTGCGGTCATTGACGCACACTTACAAAGACTTCTGGACCGTGACTGAAGATGCATTAGTATTTGCCGGTAATAGTGTGAAGGTTGATCTGACGGATGATAAACGAATGAAATTAATGAATGCCTATTTACAATTAAAAGTGTGGCCGGATGTAATACCAGCGTTGACATCTATTAAAAACGCAGGTATCAAAATAGTGTTCCTCTCAAATATGACGAAGAAAATGCTT
>JBDTPD010000465.1:0-4165 GCA_039932855.1 Chitinophagaceae bacterium
GGGAAATATAGAATTAAGAAACCAGGTTGCTAAACTCGCTTTTAACTGGGGCGGAAAAATAAAACCGGAAGAGATCCTTATTACCTCGGGTTGTCTCGAAGCTATTATTTTATGTCTTCGTGCTGCAACGCAACACGGAGATACAGTAGCAGTAGAATCGCCGAATTACTTTGGCATTTTCCAGGCCATTGAAAGTATGGGATTGAAAGTGGTGGAAATTCCTTCGAGTCCTGTTACCGGTTTAGATATTGAAAGTTTACAGGAAGCATTGAAAAAACATACTATCAAGGCTTGTGTTGTCATTCCTAATTTCAACAATCCTATAGGGGGTTGTATGCCGGATGAAAAAAAGAAAGAACTTGTTTCGATCATAACCAAACACAATATCCCATTGATAGAAGATGATATCTATGGTGAATTATATTTTGGAAAAAACAGACCCCGTACCTGCAAATATTATGATACAAAAGGGTTAGTGATGCATTGTTCTTCTTTATCGAAATCATTAGCGCCAGGTTATCGAATCGGCTGGGTGATTCCGGGTAAGTTTCTGGACCAGGTAAAACAAATGAAACGGATACAAAGTATCAACTCTCCTACCCTTACGCAAGCTGCCATCGCACATTTCTTACAAAACGGGCGGTATGAATATCATTTGAAGACGTTAAGGAAAGCATTGCATACACAATGTCTGCGCTATATGCAGGCCATCATCAAATATTTTCCGGAGGATACAAAAGTATCAAGACCTAATGGTGGTTTTGTATTATGGATACAATTAAATAAGAAAGTAAATGCCTTTAAGCTTCGTACAGAAGCGATGAAGCAACGCATTTCCATTGTACCGGGAAAAATATTCTCTGCCAGTCACAGCTACGATCATTGCATCCGTATCAGCTTTGGAAAACCATGGGATGAAAATGCTGATTATGGGTTGATGATGCTGGGGAAGATGATTTATAAGATGATTGTGTGAAGAATTATGAATTATGAGTTATGAATTATGAATTGCCTTGAGTTGAAATTATTTCTGAATCAGGATCATTCATAATTCATAACTCATAATTCATAATTCATAATTAGACATCCGGTCAGACATTACGATCAGCGTTACTTCTCTTGCAATAATAATAAACCGGTATCCCTACCGCTGTAATCAACAACCCTAATACAGAATTAATCACCGGTTGTCTATGTGCGAGATAATTTGTTACATCGTTCCATACAGTGGTAATAAGATAGAAGGCAGAGAAGGCAATGAATAAAAGCGGAACAACCGGATACCCCCACACTTTATAAGGACGAGGATGATCAGGCATTCTTTTTCTTAATAAAAAAATACCAATGGCGCCAAGGAAGTAAGCGATCCATGTAATAAAAACAAACATATCGGCCAGCATATCAAAGGAACCAGTGATGATAAAAACAGCTGTCCAGATAGCATGCAGCCACAATGCATTGGATGGCGTACGAAACCGCGGGTGTATTTTACCGGACCACGGTACAAACACTCTATCTTTCCCCATAGCATAGGTGATGCGACAGGTAGGCATCAGGTTTCCATTGATAGCGCCTAATGTACAAATAACGATCAGCGCATTGACAATAGCGACACCCGTTGGCCCGACTGCAATATTCATAGCATCAGAAGCAACAAGTACAGATGAAGACATTTTTTCAACCGGCATTACATATAGGTAGGCCTGGTTGATCAATACATAAATAGCAATACAGGTAAGCACACCGAGGATCAGGCTTTTTGGAATATTCTTCTGTGGTTGTTTTATTTCACCTGCAATAAAGGTGACATTGATCCACCCATCATAGGTAAAGAAAGCGCCGGTCATGGCGATGATAATACTGCTTAGCAATCCCCATCCTTCTTTTGGATGTTCTGCCTGTGTAAAATTGACTGTTGATCCATGATCGGAAAAAAAGATCCCGAATATTAATGCAGCAATGACGACTACTTTTAAAATCGTAGTCACTAATTGAAACAAGCTACCTGCTTTTACGCTGAGGTAATTGAGCCAGGTGAGTAAGAATAGTAAAATAACTGCTAACACTTTTATACCTGCATTTTCTAATGGATGCAGATCGCCGATAAATGGAATATGCCAGGTAACACCCATTTCCACTGCTTTGGAAAAATGCGGAAGACCAAGAAAGTAATCAGCATAGCTGGCGCATACAAAAGAAATAGCTGCCACAGCAGCGGTATTAATAACTGAGAAAGCGGCCCATCCGTAGAGGAAAGCAACAAAGTCGCCAAACATTTTCCGGAAGTAAACATAAATGCCTCCGGTCTCCGGTATCATCGCACCCAGTTCGGAAAAGATCATCGCCCCGAGTAATGAAAACAAACCAGCGATCACCCACACTACAGTCAGCCAGATTGGTGAACCCAATTGTGCCGCCATAGCAGCAGGCTTTATAAAAATACCGGAACCGATAATACTACCGATAACGATAGCAGTAGCTGACCAGAAGCCAATACCTTGACGTAACGAGGGGGAAGGTGATGAGGGCATATTGCGAAAGGAGAAATAAGAAAGTTTGCCTTTTTGCGGGAACTGGCCTTTCTTATTTCTCATTTCTTATTCCTTATTTCTCATTTTATTGATCATAAAAAAAACAAGGCTCTATCTTTCGATAGAGCCTCAAACTCTTTTTCTTGTTTTCTGGTTTCAACCCGAATATCAGGTGGAACTGACATACCCCCGGCCCGGATAAAAGGTCTTCCCCGGCAGGATTAACGAGTGATGGAAGGACAATGGATCGATTAAATCGTGATAAGAGCTATGGTTGCGAGAGCTAAGATATATAGAAGATTAATATTTCACAAGTCAATGAAAGAGATTTTTTACCCAATGCTTTTATTTCGGTATTAATCATAACAAAATCAAAATCAGTCGTTTTCAAAATTCATCACTTTCGGTTTTCGAGTTAAAAGAACCATCACTGAGCAAGACGGGCCCAAGAAAATGAAAGGCTCGATCTAACGGCCACGCATCAGATTCCTGACATACATCATATCGATACAGGTGGTCTGCTTATTCGGTCTGATACCTCTCATCTTAGGGTTATCTTAGGGTTATCCTTAGGTATTTTTCAGGTTTTCCTATATTTAAGTTCCTAAGAATACCTGACTAATACCCTATTTAATTATTAAGATCATAGGTATCATACCCTATTCATTGGCTACCTTTAGACTAAAACCTTCTTCTATGGCAATTAGTGAAAGCATACTTCTTAAAAATCTATCCGGGCACCTGGGCAAGCAACTCGTGTTTAAGCAATACGGGGACAAAACAGTTGTCACCAAATACCCCGACATGAGCAGGCGTAAATTAAGCGCGAAGCAACTGCAGGTAAATAACACAATGGCAGAGGCGAATGAACATGCGAAAGAAACTATGGCAGATAATGAATTGAGAAATGCGGCACAGGTGCGGCTAAACGTGACCAGTAATAAATTGTACACGTCATTGATCAGGGAATATTTTGCGGCGGTGCGTGAGAATGGTCAGGAATTATGAATTGAATATCGAACACGGAACACGGAATATCCAATCACGAAGTACCCCCAACCCTAAAGAGGAGTTATGCAGAATGTAGAATGATAAATGTAATTACCTGGTAATTGGATATTCCGTGTTCCGTGTTCGATATTCAATTTACGCTTTTCACTATTTATACATCGTCTCTTTCAAATCCTTTACTCTTCCATCAGCCAGGTATTCATCAAATGTCATCAGGCGATCAATAATACCGTTCGGCGTCAGTTCTATTACACGGTTGGCAACTGTTTGCATGAACGTATGGTCATGGCTGGTTAATAAAACGATGCCTTTATATTCTGTACACTGTTCGTTGAAGCTTTGAATACTTTCGAGATCAAGGTGATTGGTAGGCTGATCGAGTAAGATCACATTCGGATTCTGAAGCATCATACGACTGATCATACAACGAACCTTTTCTCCCCCACTCAATACATTTGTTTTCTTCAGCACATCATCGCCACTGAAAAGCATTTTACCTAAAAATCCACGCAGGAACGGTTCATCTACATCGTTGACATGTGGTGGTACATACTGACGCAGCCAATCCATCAGGTTCAGTTCCTTATTAAAGAACTGGCTGTTTTCTGTAGGCAAATAAGCAT
>JBDTPD010000466.1:0-4162 GCA_039932855.1 Chitinophagaceae bacterium
CGATCCTTGTAGCGCACTGCGATGGTCTTTTTGGTTTCAAAGCCTGTCAGTTTCACGCGAATGATATTATGTACAGGATTTGGCGCTATCACCATCGAAGCATTTAATTTCTCTTCAAAGCGGAATGATATTACATTGGAATAAGTATGACGGCTGTCATTGTCAATGATATTTAACCGGTAATAATTGATTCCTGTGTAAGGATGCAGATCAGGATAATCATAATCATTTTTCTGTGTATTTTTTGCAAAGATCATAGCAATCGGCTGGAAGTGAATACCATCAGTACTGCGTTCCAGTTCATAACGATTAACATTTGACTCTTCCTCAGATTTCCAGTTCAGTTGTGCTGTTTTACCAACTACCAGACCATTAAATGCAGTTAGTTTGGTTGGTAACGTGATCAGACACATACTGGTTTCAAAACTATATGCTTTGCCTAACCCATTATTATCGAATGTAAAATTCATTAATGTTCCCAGCGTATTTCCGAGATCAAGTAAACCTGCTCCGAAATCCAATGAGTTGGTAGGTCCGCCAACAAGTATACGATAATGATTGGCTGCACCATGATCATGTATACCACCTGCTACACTGAATCCTAATAATGAAGTAGCATTCACTCCTAATAATGGAGATACTTCAGCATACATACTCCAACCCGGAGTAGTCTGGTAGGTACCATCAGATTTTCCAAGATATATATATGAACTACCACCGGTAACATTGGCACCAATGATCGGAACATTAGCTGATAAAGGTTCACCTACTACGATATCTGCAAAACCATCGCAGTTTACATCACGGGCATTATCCAGGCCTGCACCAAACAACATTGATACATTCAGGTTTTGACCACTCAATAAACTGAGAACAGATGATGAACGTGGTGATGATAAAGCCTGGTTAGCAACGACCGGACTGGTGAAAGCACCTGTTCTTTTCTTGAATACATGTACCTCCCCTGCTTTTAAACGAAGGCCACCTATTACATTACTCAATATACCGCCGCTAACTGCACTGATCAATATATTACCATTGCGTACGCCGGCAGCATTGGTCACCCCTTTGATCTTATAACCAAAAAGGTTAGCCGCATTGCCTAATAAACCTGAAGGCGCTCCTTGCAATGACGCACCGATCGTATTGCTCACACCTGAGCCATTACCATAGTATACGTAGGCACTACCACCTAATACCTGGCCGGAAAAAATTCCAGGTAATGAACTAAGATCAATACCAGCAGGTGCCCCAACAGCTACATCCTGGAAACCATCGTTGTTAAAATCACCAACCCCATCTACACTGAATCCAAATAAAAGACCATTAAGATTAGCAACGGGGAGCGTCACCAATCCAAGTATAGCAGGTGTAGGCACATTTAATTTTACAGGCGATGTGGTACTTAAATTACTAGAGTAGTATACAAAAGCGGATCCGCTTTGTATAGACAGCAAGGTAATGCCAAGATAAGCTGGGCAGCCAATAACAATATCTTCACGGTTGTCACCATTCAAATCACCGGTAACGCCGATAGAATATCCGAACAGATCTTTTACCGATACATTATTTAATAATCCTAATACACCGCTATTAAAAAAATTATTTCCCTGCAAACGAATTTGTACAAAAGGTGCAGGGTTGGAAGAAGAAGGAAAATCTTCACTGCGATAATAATAAACCTTACCTGCAGTAACACTTACACTTACATCTCCCAGCAATCCACCAGCAGTAGTGGTATAGCTATCCAGAGGTGCACCGATCAATACGTCATTAACTCCATCTGCAGAAATATTACCGGCTACAATGCTAAAGCCAAACAACGCACCTGCTGTAGTAGTAGGTTGCAATACTTTATTTGGAGTGGCACTTAATCCTGACGCTGATCCATAATAAATGAATACAGCACCTACTCCTGCCAAACTACCTGAACCAGTTATTACATCTGCCATGAAAGGAGCACCGATTGCTACATCATCATACCCATCGTTATTAATATCACCAAGGTTAGCAACGGTAAATCCATATAAAGATTGAGATTGCAAAGTGAGTGTATTTAACAACCCGGGTAAAATGCCATTGGCAGATGTGCTCCACTCTGGTGTTTGATTCAATGGATCTACAGTGAGCGGGTAAACGGCATCTTTATCATCTACCATGATTGACAATGTATGAGTTTTGTCATTCAAAGACATATAAGCACTTACTTCTTTATTATTAGCATCCCATACATGCAGATCATCATAGCTTAATTTCGTAACGTTATCCTGTCCTGCAAAAATAAGTTTACCATTATTGATCAATCGCTCAGTTAATTCTGTATTGATCTGAATGTTGACAGACAACAGTTCATTACCTGGTATTTTTTTACTGATAATAAAATTCTGACGAAGACCGTGGCTATCATTCAGGTATTGCACATCGGCAAAGCTGAATGAGTTGGTCAATGTTTTTCCTTCTTTAGTTATATCACTTGCCGATGAGAAAGAAAGAGTTTGGCTACCACGGGTAATGGTATTCAAAGACATTTCTACTTTCCATGGAGCAAGATTCTCAGTACCATGTGCTGAATAAGCAGTGTAGCCTTTTTTATTGATCTCAAAACTTACATGGTTTGCTGAATTGGTAACACGGAAATGATCCCCTGACGGATAAAAATCATACTCGATTTGCTGAGCATAAGCAGCAGCATTGGTGTACCAGTCTCCGGATACTCCTTCAGGCAATTTTGAACCGTTTCCTGAAGTAGTCTGAGCTGAAGTGAGAAGAAAAAGAAAGAGTGACGTACACAGTAATAGTGTAAACTTAGTTTTCATACGTAAGAATTAATGGTTAAACAATACAATACAGTGGTGTTCGGCAATAAGGTTACCCGATTCTTTTGTTGTAATAAGACTATCCCAGTGTACTTAAGGGATTTCTTAATGTTTGGAGTTTCAGGAACGGATTAGCTTTGGAAAGATAATGGAGTAACTATTCTTCTATTTTTTGCTCTGTCAAGAGGAGAAGTCAAATGTATTTTGTTAAAACGCCTGTTAGTACCCTACAGTCCACTATTCAATACCCGGATGAGAGCAGAATATCTAAATAAGAATTAACACTTATGGTTCGATAGACTATACACTCTGTATAAGCAGAGAGTTCACTTATTGACAGAATTGAAAATGGGAAGTACTTTTATTTCCGAATTACAAGCGAACCATTAATCAAACCCGCCCTTATGAATTCGAATCTACATTCCAATCGCTACCCCTGTGCCGAAGATTCTTTTGAACACTTTGGTATTTTATTCGACAGTCCCGTTATTAATAATACGATCACGTTGCCTCCTAAAAAAGGTAATGGTATTATTAAAAAGATAGACGCGGCAAATGGCCTGACTATTTATCTCTGGGACGTACAACTTCATGAAACATTGCATTTGGAAAGAACAGCCAATAAGCCTGGCAGTAAAAACTCATTCAGCCTTTTTTACATTTTTTCGCCAGCTTATTTAACTATCACGAAAAACGACAATGATAGTTATCCGAATCTTCCATTGAAAAATATTGTATTTGCTTCAGATGGTGTTAGTCTTGACTTTCTGGTTAAGCCATGGCAGTCTGCAAGAATGATACAAATAGAGATGACCCGGGAATGGCTGATGAATGAATATGAACATAGCGGGCTATCAACTTGTCCGGCATATAATAATTTTCTGAACAACAGTGAATCTGTATTATTTACAGAACTCGCAACGTTTGATACCTGTCACACCTTTGCGAACATGGTTAGTCACATAAATCGTGAATCTTCGGATTCTTTTTACCTGAAAGCAAAAACGTTGTCACTACTGTGTGATATTTTTATCCTTGCAGGTAAACAACAATCTGCCATTGTTTCCGAAAACAATACACTGATCCAGGAAAAAATGCTGGCAGTAGAAAAGATCCTTGATGATTGTTTGGAAACTACTCTTCCATCGATTGCTTCTATCGCCAAACAAATGGCGTTAAGTGAGTCTACGCTGAAAAGAAATTTCAAGCAATTGTATGGTACGAGCATCTACGAATATTACCTGCAAAAGAAAATGAAGAAGGCAAGAGAGATATTTTCTGAAAGTCCGATCCCTGTAAAAGAAGTTGCGTATAGATTGGGATATGAGAAAGTGAGCAATTTCATC
>JBDTPD010000467.1:0-4153 GCA_039932855.1 Chitinophagaceae bacterium
ACAGCTACTATCGTCATCTTTGCTTCCGCTATCATAGCCATGTTCTTCAGTCGTTTTCTCAAACAATTCAATACTACTTTATTCTTATTCGATGCACTGGGTCTTGGATTATTTACGATCGTAGGATTGGAGATTGGATTATCAGAAAATTTTAGTTCCGGTATCTGCATAGCTTTGGGAACTATCACCGCTTGCTTTGGTGGTGTACTTCGCGATGTGCTTCTGAATAATGTGCCATTGCTGTTTCGAAAAGAAATATATGCCATGGCTTGTATAGTCGGCGGACTGATCTATTTTTTATTTGAAAAAATGCAGATAGATAAGGATATGACGCGTATACTTTGTATCCTGATCATCTTTACGGTCCGCGTATTAGCATTTCGGTTCAAACTTTCTTTACCACAATTTTATAGTCAACAGAAAAAGATATGAAACTTACTCTTTACCAGATAGATGCTTTTGCCAATGAATTATTCAGTGGTAATCCCGCAGCTGTTATTCCTTTAAAAAAATGGTTGCCCGATACATTGATGCAGCAACTGGCGATGGAAAATAATTTGGCCGAAACAGTTTTCTTTGTTCCCTCAAAAGAAAAAAATGTCGATTATGACATTCGCTGGTTCACACCGGAAGTAGAGATCAATCTTTGCGGTCATGCTACACTCGCTTCTGCGCATACCATCTTTAATATTCTCAAAGAGAAAAAGAAAACGCTTGTCTTCTACTGCAAGAGTGGACTTCTTAATATTAAAAAGAAGAAAGACATTATTGAAATGGAATTTCCTTCCTGGAAACCTGAACGATTCAATGACTATCCGGCCGGGTTAAAAGAAATGTTGGGTGTAAACGAGATCGTAGGTGTTTATAAGCACCGCGATCTGCTGGTAGAACTGAATAGTGAAAGAGATGTGCAGGAAGCTAAACCAGATTTCACAGCGATAAAGAAGACCGACTATAAAGTGATCATTACCGCTCCTGGTAAGAAAGTAGATTTTGTCTCCCGTTTCTTTGCTCCATCTGTTGGGATCAATGAAGATCCGGTTACTGGCTCGGCACATTCCCAACTCATTCCTTTCTGGAGCGAGAAGCTTGGTAAGACTGCTATGGAAGCAAAACAATTATCAGCACGTGGCGGGCATTTGTGGGTAGAGCAGAGAGGAGAAAGGGTGGTTATGGCGGGGAAGTGTGTTTTCTATATGAAAGCTGAGGTATCTATTAAAATGTGAATTAAGAATTATGAATTGACTTACTGATTTAATGAACCCATTCATAATCCTTCATTCATAATTCATAATTAATCGAGAAATCGTTCTTTCAACTCCGGCGTCGGCACCCAGCATTCTTCTTTTTTCCCAAACCATTTATACCTGTTACGGGCGATCCAGTTGTAGGTACCATTTCTTATAAAAGCAGGTATGATCATAAAGGCATATAATAATGACCAGCCGCCGCCAAGATTTTTCAGCATCCGCAATACAGCCGTTGAGCGGGTGTAGGCTTTATCATCTTCAATCAATACAAAGGAATTCAGTTGCTGGGTAGGAAGGTTGAATTTGGACAGGAGTTCCTGCCCTGTTTGTCCCTGGAGGGAACCAAAGAGAAATTTCTTTTGTTTATCGTGCCGGAGAATGAATTGCACTGCCCGGTTACAAAGATTACAAACACCATCAAAGAGTACTATCGGCTTGCTCATATATTACTTTGTAAAATTACGTAAATCCTCTGTGGTTCTCTGTGCCTTCTCTGTGGCTCTCTGTGTCCAATTCTTGTTTGAGTGTCTCATAAAATTGAATGTTGTTGGTACATAATAATAACTGGTTGGACACGGAGAACCACAGAGAAGGCACAGAGGTTCACAGAGATTACCGCAAAGTGGGATGCTTTTTATCAGAATTAAGTGTAATTTTCGTCAGCCTTTCCTATGCGCTAAACCTCTCCAATGATGCCCTCAACCTATCTGACTAGATTTTCCGGGCTATGCCTGGCTCTCTGCGCCTTCCTGTTTTCGCAGGCGCAAAACGATCCTGCCGCAGATATTGCGCAGGCAGATCATTTATTAAAACAATCAGAAACCTTTTCACAACGCGCCAATTACGATTCGGCGATTTCCATGAGCAAGCAGGCATTGACGATCTGCCGTCAGCATGGATATATAAGAGGAGAAGCGCGCGCTTACGATCAGTTGTCAGAGATCATGCTGACCAATGGTAAGATGGCCGACGTGAGATATTATGATTCATTGGTGACGCCGATAGCGCTTACATTAAAAGATACCACGCTTATTATTAATGCCGCCAATCGTACCGGTGTGTACAATATGGAGATTGGTAACTATAAAGAAGCGGAACAATATTACCAGCGGGCCTTATCTATGCGACTTGAAAAAGAACAGTCAAAGAAGACGGCTGAAGTATATAGCAATCTTGCTTCTGTTTATCTCGCCGTCGGAGATAAGGACAAAGCGATGGATTGGTTCTTCAAAGCATTGCGATTGTATGAAAAAAATGATAGCGAAGTAGGACAGGGCGAAACGTACAGTAATATCTCTTCTGTTTTTTACCTGATGGGCAAAGTTGATGATGCTATCAGTTATCAAAAGAAAAGTATTGTACTACGCGAGCGTCAGCATGATGTAGCTGGTCTTGCTATTACTAATACTAATATTGGTCAGCTATACATTTTAAAGGATTCATTTCCCAAAGCCTATGTGCATTTGCAGGAAGCCGTGCGCAATGCCGAGCAGATCAACAATCCAAAATTAAAAGCAGGTGCCTATTCAGGCATGGCTGCCTATTGCAGTCGCACCAAAGATTTAAAAGGTGCGCTTGAATGGCAGACAAAAGCGATTAAGATATTTGAGGAAACTGATAATAAGCAATTGCTATCACGATTGTATGTGTCGGCTGGTATGCTGGCAAATGCTACTAAGGACTCGATTGCCGCTGTTAATTATTTTAATAAGGCATTGGGATTGTCCAAACAACTCGGTAATAAAGAAAACATCAGTAATGCTTATGAAAAACTAAGCAACTTCTATCTCGCACATAATGAATTCAAGGATGCTTACCAGAATTTGAAACAGCAGGTTGTCTATCGCGATAGCATCAAAGAAAGCAGTACCATGTCGCGTATTGAAGAGATCCGGACAAAGTATGAAACAGAAAAGAAAGACAACGAGATTGCCCGATTGAATAACCAGCAAAAGATCCGTCAGCTGGAGATCGAAAAACAAAAAGCTATTATCGCCGGAAATCAATTGGTGGCAAAACGTAAGGAAGATGAGATACAATTACTATCTCAGCAACAGGAACTACGTGATGTACGTATACAACAACAGGAAAAAGAATTGGAAAAACAAGTGCTGTTAGCCACGAATAGCCAGCAGGAGTTACAGTTAGCTGAACAGGAAAAATTATTAAAGGATAAACAATTACAGAGTCAGAAATTATTACGAAACCTGATCATTGGTGGTGTTTTTCTACTGGCACTGTTAGGACTTGTTTTGTTCAACCGTTACCAGTTAAAGAAAAAACTGCAGCAGCAAAATGAATTGCTGATGGTCAGAAATAATATTGCCAAAGATCTGCATGATGAAATAGGTTCTACACTCACCAGCATTAAAATATTGTCAGAAGTCTCGCAAAGTAATCTGCAGAAAGATCAGCAGAAGACATCTACATTGCTGAATAAGATCACTGAACAATCATCACAGATGCAGCAGGGTATGAGTGATATTGTATGGGCCATCAAACCAGATAATGATAAGCTGGAGAATATGCTGGTGCGTATGCGTGAGTATGCCAGTCATACGCTGGAGTCAAAAAATATTCTGGCTGTATTTTCTATTGATGAAAAAGTATTGACGCAAAGCCTGGATATGCAACAGCGCCGTGACTTCTTCCTCATTTTCAAAGAAGCCATAAATAATGCAGCGAAGTATTCGCAGGCCACACGGGTAGATGTGAAAGTGGCTAAAGAAGCTGGTCAGCTATTATTGCAGATAACTGATAATGGTATTGGTTTTTCCGGAGGGAAAGAAACTTCTTCTAATGGATTGAAGAATATGAAAGCAAGAGCAGAGGCGATGAATGGTGACATTGATATTGCATCTGAACCTGGTAAAGGAACAAGTGTGAAGCTAACTATATAATAT
>JBDTPD010000468.1:0-4146 GCA_039932855.1 Chitinophagaceae bacterium
AAATTAAAAAAATCAGAGATTGGTTTTGTTGCATTCGCTGGTTGGGATGCTGCTGGTGCAAAATCTTTTGGTTATCCTACTTATTGGCTGAATCGTCAACATCAGCCAATGGAGCAATTAGGTGTTACGCCGGATTGGACAGGGGATAATCTGAGTGATTTAGGAGAGAAGCTGTTAGCTATTAGCTAACAGCTAGCCCCTTCTCTCATCTATTAACCTCTTGCTTTCCTCCTTTTAATAATGTAGTCTTTCCCTGCCAGACAAATTGCCCCGTTACGTTCGCTGGTAATTCTATGATCGCGTGAACACCATTTTTCCCTATACGTTTTAATGAAAGACTGATCGTTCCATCCGGATGAGGCATGCTACCGGTGACTTCAATTAATTCTCCTAATGCTGGTTGAATCTTTACTGTTGCAAAACCCGGAGAGGCTGGAACAATACCGCAGATGGTTGCGAGAAAATCATAATCGGGACTTGCACTCCAGGCATGACAATCAGAACGTGTAGGATCAGGATTTTCTGCAAATGTAGTAAGACCATTAGCGATCATACCGCGCCATGGGGTGAGTTGCGAGTAATACAGATCAGCCATGCCTGCTTTCTTCAATGCACGCGTGAGATAAAAACGGTAATAAAAAGTAGCCTGCGAAAGTGTGGAATCATGCAGTACTTTTTGCATCACACTCTTCATCATCGTTGCCGGTATACAACCAGTCAATACTCCCATGATGCTGGCATGCTGACTAAATGTATTCTTCAATGGCGTATTGGCCATTTCGCCTTTGCTGTTATCGAAACATTGACGAAAAGTAGCCTGTGATAATTTTACTGCAAGCGCCTTGTAGTGTTGTGCCTCATTGTTTTTTCCAAATGCGGCAAACAGCTCAGATGCCTGTTGCAATGTATTAATATATTGTAATGTCAATATAGATGAGTTACCATCCATCGCTCCGTCTGGTGTGCCGCCAGGAAAAGCATTGTTCCAATCTACAAAGCTCCACCACTTCATAGGCCCGAGCATTTGCTTTGATGTATCAATTCTTTTTTCAAACCAATCCAATACACCCATAGCAGGTACCAGGAAATCGGAGACGAATTTTGGATCGCGGCGATGCATCCAGTAATCATGGATCATCGATACCCAAAAAAGAGAAAAAGGAGGTATCACCTGCAAGCGGCTACTCGGATATCTGCCCTGTGTCAATCCCTCCGGTACACGCGAGTGATAAAAATCAAGCAAGGCTTTTCGCATGAGTCTATCATCGCCTGTCATGTAGAGAGAGATCAACGATTGAATACGCGTATCGCCTTCGTATTGCAATTGTTCATAATAAGGACAGTCATAATAAGTTTCACCGGCACAGCACTGCGCGGTGCGCCAGCCAATATCCCATATTTGTTTCAACGATTCATCATTGCTGGTAAATGATGCTTTAACGGTAAAGGGATAACCTGTTTTCATTCCATACAGGTCGTTTATCACGAGCGGTTGATCCTGTGTAGTAATATCCAGTTGGAGGTAACGATAGGTTCTTAGCCATAGCGGACGAAACTTTCTGTTGGTGCCTCCATCAATATGAAATATATCGTAGTTGCCTTTTATAGTTTTACCTTCAATCTCGTTGCGATTATTTTTCTTCCGGTCATCTGTAAACAACGCTTCCGCATACGTGATCTTTATGGATGCATCTTTTCCCTGGCTGGCGATCAGTTCAGGATAGGCAACTGTATTAAATTGCTGATCCAATAAAATACTGACTGTTTGATGTGCAGGAATAGTTAATGGCGATGTTCCATTTACAAATTCGTTGGTTGGTTGAATGCCTGTTGTTCTTCTTACCATCCCGATACGCTGCATTGTTTCCCGCATCAATGGAATATTTCGCGGAGCCAATGTCCATAAGTTATCAGAACCATAACCAGCCGGTACACCTCCCGCGATATTAGTCGCAGGTAACCAGTTAGCCGTATCACTAAACGTTAGTTGCTCCCATCCCCATGGATAACTGGCTGCTTCTACTTCATCGCCGGGACCAGTGACCATATATGTATGCAATCGTGGACCATTATCGGTGGAGCAAGGTTTGTATGCCGGATCTTGCCATGACCTCCATTTATTATTTGTATTGATTATTTTTTCCGCTTCGCCATCGCCCTGCATAATGAAACCAGTTTGATTAGACACTTGTGCAACCGGTGCAAGTGCACCCATATTCCAAACCAATGCGGCAATAATATTATCACCATCTTTTAAATAGGGAGCAAGGTCGATCGTTTCAAAGTACCAGTTGTACAAGTCTCCACGGGCCGGGCCACTGCAAACATCTTTTCCATTTACGTATAGGCGGTATCGATTATCAGCAGAAACGTGTACAATAAATTTCTCCGGATGATGATCGAGATGAATGATTCTGCGAAAATGATAGACGCCATATTCACGAGAAGGTGCATTCGGGCAACTGATCCAGGAAGCAGACCAATAATCAGAAAGCAATGAGGGATTTATTTCCTGGGCAGATAGGGATAATGGGAAAAGAATAAACAGGAGAATTTTCTTTAGCATGTTAGATTGTATTTAGAAGAATGAACTCACTGTGCTCAACGTTCTTAAAAATACAAAATTGAATTGATGAATGGATTAATGCAGGAAAACAAAAAGCCACCTATAAGGTGGCTTTAAATAGCAGCTTTTTAGGAAATAACACTTTCCCAGAAAACTTATCTAATTCTTTAGACACGATTACTTTTACACCAAAAGCCTCATCACCTTTCAATTTTTTTCATGGGTCAAAGTTACATTGAAGACATCCTTTTTAATAACGAATACCAGGTGAAAAACAACAGATATTTACGAGGTTTTTCTGAAAGATTTAATACCGCTCCAATTTTATTGTTAGAAATAAATTTCGGATCTACCCTACATTATACCTTCACTATAGGTTACTCTTTTTTTATCTCCGACAATTTCCCATTGCTGATATTTTGAAAATTTTCCTTTTTTATAGTCAATCGATTCTATTGTTGCAGACAAGGGCATATCGTATATTAATGTAAGAGAATAATCAGGTAAGAATCCTTCAGAATAATACTCGTAACTTATATTAGTTGCCGATTCAGGTAACGCGGGAAGCTTTGTGATTTTTATAGTCTCTTTGTATTCTTTTAGTGATAAACTATCACCGGCACCTTTGTTCAATTGATCATCAGTCTTTATTTTATCAGCAATTTGCTTCCTGAAATTTGACTCTACAACTACATTTTTTATCACTTTGTAAGAATAGCTGATATACAAATAAGAAGAGACCAGTAATGTTACCAGTATGGTTATCCTCATTTTATACCTAAACCGGGTGGCATTTATATTTTTAAAATAGGATACAAGCATCCTCATACCAATGAGTACCGCAATCGTAAAACCAATGATTTTAAGAAATTCGAAGAATCTTACTCCCCGGTTAAGTTTGAGTTCTAACTCATCGGTCCACAGTGCAAGCATCAACGTTAAAATCGCTGTATTTGCAAATGCAATGAGCAGATATTTAAGAGATCTTCTAATCATACATAAGTAATACGATTAGAAAATTACATAGAACTCTCTACTTATTCAAATCCAATGCATGATCCGCCGGCACAGTATCTCCCCCATTCCATACTTTTACCGATGTCCATGGAGCAGCAGGCGCTGACCAAAACTCATCCGTAGCAGGCAAACCCAACGGAAGAAAAATAACGGTACATAAATAAAGACTACCGGTAGTAATATAGAAATCAGCCAATGCTGGTTGTGCCCCATACAATCCAATAGCCAGCCATCCATCTTTTGTAAACGTGGAAGAAGGCTCCAGTGTTTTTTTGATAACAGCCGTTAATGCACTTCTTACCTGCGATGGTTTTAACGAAGAAGGTAATTGTTTTCTTAGCGACATATCGGCCAATTGATGAAAGGCGCCACCGCGATAAGTAATGGAGCGACCTGTCACCGGAAAACTTCCATCCGTATTGATCAATCGTTCCTGGATCTCTGCATATCGCTTTGTAATCTTATCCAACCTGTCAGTATATGATTGGTAACTATGATTTTTTTGATTCACCACCTCAATGATTGTAGCAAGAAATGGCTGGATCACATAGCTATTATAATAA
>JBDTPD010000469.1:0-4143 GCA_039932855.1 Chitinophagaceae bacterium
CTCCAGGCGATTGATCAGTTCATCATTAAAGTCATCGTCCTTCATTCCTTTAAGTACTTTAAAGTTTGCAGGTACCCCATCTTTATCTATAATAAATTCAACCTGAACATAAGCCTTGATCATTCCTGTTGGTAAAAATTCAGCCATATCATTACCAAGGTCTTTCAGGTATTTCATAAAAGCTTCACCACCGCCAGCAAATTGCGGCCATTGGTGAACAGACTCCGGCAGATTAGCGATAGTACGTGTGCGATGTTGTACAGGATCTCTTTTTACTGCTGGCTTTGAATCTGATCCGCGTCTTGCTGAAGCCGCAGCGTTGACAATATATTCTCCTTTTTCATTAGTAAGAATAACAGGAAGTTGTTTGAATTTTTCAAAATAATCAAATGCATCTTCCATGCGATCCGAAAATTGCTTCAATGATGGATCATCCTTTGTCAATGCATTGAGGTACTTTACACTTTTAGGAACATTGAAACGAATAGGGAATATGTGAACAGGTATATAATCCTGGCCTTCGCTTTTTGCGTGAGCAGCCAGCAGGTATAATTCATCGATGTTCTGATCAGTAACAGGAATACAACCAACAGTCACGCAACTACCGTGAATATATACACCACTACCGGGACGGTAAGTGTCACTTAATATCTTATCTGATTCATTTGGATAGTTGATGCCTAATGACAGGTAGTAATTACTGTTTGGATTAAATTCATTGATATAATAAAATCCTTCCGGCACCTGGTAATCACCTTCCATTCGTTTTGGTCCGAGTGTACCAGCTAATGCACAAACTTTATAGGTCTTGAATAATTTGAATTGGTCGTTGATATCATTTTTCACCCACACTTCCATCTGGCTGTCATACTTGAATGAACGGATGTAGATGTATTTGGCGGGCCATTGTAATTTCTTTGCCTCGAATTGCTTTTGCAGGGTATCTTCTTTGCGACGATAAGATTCTTCTGGACGGGTAAATGTGCGCTGATAATCGATAAAAGAAGTATAGTTAGCATCCGACTTCATAGACGTACCGCCTTGCGCAGATGCGAAAGAAGTGAACAATAAAACAAAAAGTGCGGATATAAGGAGATTCTTCATGCCTGTATTTCTTATCAGGTAAACGGTATAGTGAAGGGTTTTATTTCCCGGTTTTCTTAATACAATTGTAAATATACCCCATCCGACCCGGCCGGGGATGATAAAGTCATCAACAGGTGTGGATTTCGGGCAATTTCCGGGCCGGAACCAGAGGAATTACGGCGTAAATACCGGAGGAAAATAAGAAATTAGAAATAAGAAATGAGAAAGTCGCAGCATTCAGCCTGCGACTTTCTCATTTCTTATTTCTAATTCCTTATTTTTTATTACTAAAGGTTCCCCCTCGCTTCCTGCTCCCTTTCAATCGCCTCAAACAGCGCCTTGAAGTTCCCTTTGCCAAAACTTTTTGCCCCTTTCCGTTGTATGATCTCGAAAAATAGTGTGGGTCTGTCCTCTACCGGCTTGGAAAATAGCTGTAACAGGTATCCTTCATTGTCGCGGTCTACAAGAATACCCAGTTCTTTCAGCGGTTCCAGGTCCTCGTCGATCTTTCCAACCCTGTCCAGCAGATCATCATAATAAGAAGTCGGCACTTTTAAAAACTCTACGCCCCTGCTCATCAGGTCCCTGACCGTTTTCACTATATCACTGGTAGCCAGCGCTACGTGTTGTACACCTTCGCCATTATAGAATTCTAAGTATTCTTCTACCTGCGATTTCTTCTTTCCTTCTGCTGGTTCATTGATCGGGAACTTGACAAATCCATTTCCATTGCTCATTACCTTACTCATCAATGCTGAGTATTCAGTAGAGATATCTTCATCGTCAAATGTTAAGATGTTCTTAAAGCCCATGACGTCTTCATAAAATTTTACCCATGGGTTCATTTGGTTCCATCCTACATTACCGACGCAATGATCTACATACAATAAACCGGTATCGATTATTTTAAACTGTGGATTGTTCCATGCACGATAACCCGGCATGAATGCACCAGTATAGTTTTTTCTTTCGATAAATAAATGCACGGTATCGCCATAAGTATGAATGCCACTCATGACTACTTCACCCTGGTCGTCTTTCATGTGCTTCGGCTCCATATAACTTTTCGCGCCACGCTTCGTCGTTTCTTGCCAGGCACTGGTAGCGTCGGGCACACGGAGGGATAATGCTTTTACTCCATCTCCATGTTTATATAAATGATCGGCGATATCATTATCCGGGCGCAAAGGCGTTGTCAATACGAAAGTGAGTTTATGCTGACGTACGGCATAACTGGCGCGATCCTTCAATCCTGTTTCAGGTCCTGCATATGCCAATGGCTGAAAACCAAAAGCGGTCATATAATAATGCGCTGCCTGTTTAGCATTGCCTACATAAAATTCAACATAGTCGGTGCCTTCGAGTGGAAGGAAATCGGTGGAAGTATCTTGTTTGATTGTTTTTGCTGCGGTACTCATCGTATAATTGGGAAATTTTGGGATTGGGAAATTGGGAAATTTTCGAGACTGTCTTATTTATTAAGAAGACTTTGAATTAATATTCTTTACTACCCATCGCCAATGTTTCCATCAGGAGGCTGAACTGAGTACGTTCGTCCGTAAAAATTTTATGGGGATAATCTGGAAGCATGAAGGACAAAGCTAATAAAAAAATATCTGAACGGGGATTTGGGTGGATTAATTGGATTTATACGATTGGTTTCACGCAAAGGTGCAAAGAATACGCAAAGCTATGATGTATTCTTTGCTGTTTTCTTTGCGCCTTTGCATGAAACCCTAATCTTTGCTGATGCAAAAAATTGGAATTCTCGGCGGCGGTCAACTAGGTAGAATGCTCCTGCAAGCAGCCGCTAATTATCCTGTAGAAACTTTTGTGATGGAGAATGATGATGACTGTCCCGCAGCACATCTCTGTCATCATTTCACCAAAGGTGATATCAAAGAATTCAATGCGGTCTATAAATTCGCGAAAGGGTTGGATGCAGTGACGATCGAAATAGAAAATGTCAATATCGAGGCATTGGAAAAACTCGAAGCTGAAGGAGTAAAAATTTATCCGAAACCTTCTGTACTTCGTACGATCAAGAATAAAATATTACAAAAAGAATATTACAAACAACACGAGATACCAAGCGCGGATTTCAGGATTACGAAGGATCTCGGGGAATTGCAGGAACTAACAGATTTTCTTCCGGCGGTTCATAAAATTGGAGAAGGTGGCTATGATGGACGAGGTGTGCAATTATTAAAGACAAAAGATGACCTTGAAAAAGGTTTTGATGCACCTTCTGTATTGGAGAAAATGGTGACGATCGATAAGGAGATTGCACAAATGGTGGCTATTAATGAGAAAGGCGATACAGTACTATATCCACCGGTTGAAATGATCTTTGATAAAGACCTGAACCTGCTCGATTATCAGCTTTGTCCGGCTGTTTTGGATGAAAAAACAGTTTGGAAGATAGAAGCCATTGCTGTTTCTATTGTCCGCAATTTTAAATCACCGGGCATTTTTGCAGTAGAAATGTTTGTCGATAAAAAAGGCGATGTCCTGGTAAATGAAACAGCGCCGCGGGTACATAATAGCGGACATCATACAATCGAGGCACATTACAGTTCACAGTTTGATATGTTATGGCGGGTGATGCTTGGCTATCCATTAGGAAATACGGATGCTATTCTTCCATCCATTATGGTAAATATTATCGGCTGTGAAGGATACAGCGGTGATGCCATCTATGATGGTCTCGATGAAGTATTAAAGATCGATAATGCCTTTGTTCATTTATATGGTAAAAGGCAAACCAAGCCTGGTCGTAAAATGGGGCATGTAACAATCCTCAGCAAAGAACGACAGGATCTTACTCATAAGGCAAATATTGTGAAGCGAACATTGAAGGTCAAATCGTAATTCGGGATATCTATGTGGCCCTATGTTTCTATGATCCTATGTGGTGAAAAAGCTTTTGTTTGGAATCCACTAAGAATCAAATGGCGTAGTCTTACCACATAGGATCATAGAAACATAGGGCCACATAGGATTTAAAATTTCCCAATCTATTACTTATTTAATTGATTGATCACTCTCTTTAACTCA
>JBDTPD010000470.1:0-4142 GCA_039932855.1 Chitinophagaceae bacterium
GCGGCCCGGCTTCAGCGCATAGCTCGTGGTAGCGCTGCAACAGGTATTTGTATTGAGTGTCATTTAATTTTCCGGGCAGCGCTTCGTCCAGGTTTACATACACGATATACAGGTCGCTGACCATTTGAATAACCACATTGAATGAAGCAATATTTTCACCTTCGTAAGGTATTACGGCCAGGCTATCATTTATTATTTTATAAGGAAGGGTTGTGCCTGATAATATTTTTTTTAAAACTGGAAGAGTTTGTTTTGCGGATGGTTTTGGTTTCGACTGCGAAAATCCTGTCTCCCATGAAAGCAGTAAACAAATTGCAACCAGCAGGTTCTTTTTCATTGGTGATTTATTAAATGAAGATTTTTTGAAAAAACTTCTACCGGGCCTTTAAATAGTTTATCGCTGAAAGCAAATACTGCACAGCCAGTGGTTTTATCTTTTCGGAAGGAATACAACATCACTACACATTTCTTTTTGCTTTGATAGAAATTGCCAATGGCCAGGGTAGATGCCCATCCATCCCATAGTTGCTCCGTTAATATACTGGCTGGTTTTTTATTGGCTTTGTTCAATCGTTTTACTACCTGTTCATTCCACTGTGCTATTACATCTTTCATGTTATCATCTTTCGCGGGCCCGCTCTTGTAAATTGTAATGAGACAAAAACTGGTATCATTATTTTTCATACTCCACTGTATCCTGGATGGCCATTCACTTTTTGTAAAAAACTCCGGGGGCTGGTAAGTGTATACATCAAACCTGTGGGTTTGGGCAAAGATGATATTCAGATTCAGCACCAGGATAATCGTGAAAAAGTGTTTTCTCATAAATAAGTATTCGCTTAATTATTGCTTGCTCATTACCCATCTTCCACCACCACGTACATTGCTGCCACTGCCCCAGGTTCCATTGAGAGCACCGTTCGCTTCCATCGTTGCACTAAATGAGAAATTGCCGGCATTGGTGTAAGTATACGTTCCTGTCAATTGATTGCTTGTGTAGGTGTAATTGCCATTGGCTATCACATTTCCATTAGCAGCTATCACTTGCATCGTTTTATCTGCATTAAGCCTAAAAGAATAATAATTGGTGTTATTGCTTTCGCCATTACCATAAGTGCCCACCCAATTACCTGAAATTGAGTTGGCAGAGTTTGGCTGACTTGCTTTCCTAAAATTACCCGTTGAGTTTTTTCCTGCATTTGCATTGGATGATGGAGGAGGTAGTGGCGGTGGAATGCTATTGTTATTGCTTGCAGTTGTCGGCGGTGGAGGAGGTGCCGTTCCTGCTTTTGGTATAAATTCAATTTTCAGGAGAATGGTATAATTGCCATGATCACGGACATTCCCAACAGCTACTTCATCATAATTAACTGCAATGATACCGGTGCCAAATCCAAAATTGTTACTGGTAATTGCACTTAAGTTCGGAGTATTCAGTACAACCAATTTCGGCGAGAAGTCGCCATATTTTTCCATACCAATCGGCCGTGTTCCCGGTTTACCGAGTTCGCCCTGGTCTCCGCCCGCTTTAATTTTTGCGATGCCTAAACTACCAGCATCAAATACAAGACCTCCCAGATTGCCAGTTAATACATGAAGGCCTATCATTATCGGAGCCAGCTTTTGATTAATGCTGGTATAAAGACTTCCCATGGTGGCAGTAAAAGAATTCCGGTTATCAGCTATGGGATCATATTCCCATCCGGTTGGTACTACGGTAAGGATATCGCCATCGGCCATATCGTATTCGCCAATAACATCATTACATCTGTAAGTATCTCCCGCTTTAATGCCACCCCTGTTATTACCAAATAAATCAACAAAAGAACCAGCGCTTATCCTGTTGGAAAAGTTTCCGGTAGCATCACCATAAACATTGGTCCGTTTCTCATAACTGAGTTTGCTATTCCCGTTTTTATCGGCAAGGGCAAAACCAAAGTTGAAATACACTTCATCACCTTTCCCGTCGGCATTCAAAATATCATCCCAGGTTTCGCGATAGCAATCAAATCCTGCAAATGAAATACGAATTCTTCCGGATTGTGCATACATGGTCGTTGACAGTGAGAAAAGTAATGAAAGGGAAATAATTTTTTTCATGATTAAAGTTTGTACTGGTTATGACGTAAAGAAATTTATTCTTCAGCATTTAACCTATCCCTTAAAAACAGGATATTACCGGACAATTAAAAAATCATGGAAAAAGGGGAGATGGTTGGAAGGAGTTTGTGAATAATATAATGATATGCTGTCGCAAAAAAAAAGATTGGACAGGTTACAAAAACCGAAGAACAATTATCAATAACTGTATGAAGTATTTTTAGAATATAATGGGGATCCGTGTTTTCATAGCAGATGATCATTACATGTTGATACAAAGTGCCTGTTCATTGGAAAGTACGTTGAGTTTGAAATATCTTATTTGAGCAATCCGTTGTCTTCTAAGAAAATTCTTTAGCCACGGGTGCACGGATTTTGCCTTCGGCAATAATCGCTGAAGGCGATATCTGTGCATCCATGGCTAATGTATTTATAAACCTAATGTCAAACTCAGCATTTAATACGACTATATCATTGATCAGGTATCCTTATATAAGTCCTGCATCCATTTCCGGGGGAGCTTTCAATTTTCATTTCTCCATTAAATGATTCAATCCTGTTGATCATATTTGAAATGCCAATCCCTTTTCTTTTTGTATCGGGATCAAACCCCTTTCCATCATCGGCAATTATCAATTGTATGAAATTTCCATCTGCCATTAACGTAACACTGATATTTTTAGCCTCTGCATGCTTTGTAATATTGTTTATTTGTTCCTGTAGTATGCGGTATAAATTCAATTTCAATTCTTCATTAAGAATATAATCTCCTGTATCATATGAAAACCTTGTTTGCATAGCCGAATTATCCTTTACTTTATCCAGCAATGTTTGAATCAATTCCTTTAGGTTTACATGTTTTAGCGGAGCAACATATCCGCTGGTCAATACCCTGATCTCTAGAATAGAAGAATCGATCAATTCGAGCGGATATTTAATTATCTCCTTTAACTCTTCTTTTTTCTTTCCTGCCATGGCGAGATATAATTTTGTACCGGCCAATATCTGGCTAACGTTGTCATGCAATTCGCGACCTATATAATCTCTTTCTCTTTCCTGTGCTTTGATAATCGCCCGTGTCACCTCCTTTTGTTCCTGAACTTTTTGATTCAATAGCCTTTCCTCCATTAAGCGTAACTCTTCTTCAATTTTTTTTCGTCTGGTGATATCACGTGAAAAACAAGCTGTCCCGGCAACCATCCCGTCCTGCCGGATCGGATAAAAGGATATTTCGGACCAAAATTGAACAGGTGAATCGAATTGCTCAATGATGGAAAAAGTCTCGCCGGAAAATGCCCGGGTATAAAATGCCCGGTATCGGGCTACCTGTTCGTCGGTAAACTGCGAAGAAAGGATATTATCACCCGGCGAAATAGGTTTACCCGAAACTGTAACTATCATCCGCCTGAATGACTCATTGCAGGTGATCAGCTTTAAATTACTATCTATGCTCCATATAAGATCGTCTGTGTTGTTGATCAATGCAAATAGATTATTGCGGTCAAATTCTTTTTGCTGCTCCATTTTTACCTGGTCGGTTATATCCCGGGCCACCACCATTCTTGCCTTCCTGTTACCGTACTCAATAAAATGAGCTGTGGTATCCACGATAATCAGCTCACCATTTTTTTTTCTGTGTCTCCAATTGCCTGTTCGGATGTCGGGATCTTTTTCGACCCTGCTTAAATCATCTAAAAGTTGTTCCTCGTCTTCTATAGGCCTGATATCTTTAATGGTCATGGCTAGAAATTCTTCCGATGTATAACCATAGTGGCTGATTGCCGCTTCATTTACTTCAAGAAATCGAAGTGTTTCAAAATCATAAATCCATTTCGGAAGCGGGCTTTTAGAAAAAATAGTACGGTATTGTTTCTCACTCCGGGCAAGTTTTTCAATGGTCTCCTGCCTTTCCTTTTCAGCCTGTCGCTGTTTTAATGCAGCATCAATGGCAAGTGGCAATCTCGTTAGCCTGTCTTTTAAAATGTAATCATCAGCGCCTGATTTAATAATATTGGCAGCGAACTCATCTGTGGCGGTACCGG
>JBDTPD010000471.1:0-4138 GCA_039932855.1 Chitinophagaceae bacterium
TCTCCCCCCAAGGGGGAGACTTACGTGCATTCATTATATATACCAGCATTCATTTTATTTGAGTATTCGAAAGTCTCCCCCTTGGGGGAGATTTAGAGGGGGCCGTCTTTACCATTCTGCAATCACCGTCACACCACCTTGTGGCTTGTCGCCAATCTTTACCTTGATCTTTGCATCAAGCGGCAATAAGATATCCACGCGTGATCCGAATTTGATAAATCCCATCTCATCCGTTTGTTTTACCTGCTGACCGGTCTGGAGATAATTTACAATACGCTTTGCCAGTGCACCAGCAATCTGCTTGGTCAGTATTTCCCTGCCATTCTTGCGATACACTATTGTATGACGTTCATTTTCTGTAGATGATTTAGGGTGCCAGGCTACCAGGTATTTGCCTTTATGATATTTGCTATATGCTACTTCACCGGTAATAGGATTGCGATTGACGTGCACGTTAAGCGGACTCATGAAAATAGATACCTGTATACGACGATCAGTAAAATATTCATCTGCCTGCACTTCTTCAATAACAACTACTTTGCCATCTGCCGGCGCAATAATAGCATTCTCAGCAATAGTCAGTTGTCTTTTGGGTATACGAAAAAAGGAAACGATAAAAAGAAGCAATCCAATCGTAACAATAGAAATAAGAATACTGATGATGGGCGCTTCAAAGCTGAAGAAATAAAAAGACAGCAGGTTGACAACAACAACAATGATGGTCGTCCATGCAATAGTAGGATATCCTTCCTTATGAATCGTCATTAGTAAAAATTGAATGGCAAAATTAGGCAATGTAACCCGAGTATGGAAAATCCTTTCAGCGGTTATTAAAACGGTATAATAATCTTATACCCGCACTTAAGTGGAAACGATAAATACTCGCATTGAATTGATCAGCGTCATCCGGCGTAAGAAAGACCTTGTCCTTGGGAGTTTGATAGGGAACGACCTGTGGATTTTCAACATTGTAATAATGCGTATTGATATTTCTGATGCCGAGGCCGGCAAAAGTTTCTACATAAAATTTTTTAAACGGATAAAAATCGAATACATACAGAAATGCAAGTGCACTGACAGGGCTTTTCACATTGGCCTTTGTAAAAATCGTAGCAACAGTATCTATTGTATGTCCATTAAAATAACGTCCATCGATATGAGTAAAACGCCTGTAAGCATAAGACAGTTGTATAGCAAGGTATTCATGAAATCTGCGGCTACCATGTGGTAACATATACTTCAACTCAGTCCTGAATCGAAAATATTTTCTATTGATAGCTGATTTATCCTTGTTGTCATTTCCTGTTATAAAAGTTGGTTCTGCCAGCAGGTAAAAACGTTGACTGAGGCGATATTCAATCCCGGGTTGAATGCCATATTCATACAACGGAGTAGCGATAATAGCAGGAGAAAAGGTAACACCCCAACGTTGCGTCATTGGCGGGTATTGAGCATTTGCAAATAGCGGTAACGAAAATATAAGCAGTATGAAAAGGTGGCGTATCATGGTTGTATGACCAGCAGTTGGGCTTTTTTGCTGCATATCAGAATAAAACTCTTATGAAGAGCCACGTAAGAAAAACGGCGATCAATTGAGAATCAAACCGGTCAAGAAATCCGCCATGGCCCGGTAATAGTTGACCGCTATCTTTTACATTGGCCATCCGTTTCAACTTAGATTCGAGCAAGTCACCAAAAGTGCCGGTGATAGCTGCAATGGCAGATACAGGTATGATGATAAAGAACAATAAATAGTCAGGTATAAAGAAAAAATACATCAGCACACAGGTGATGGCTATACCCAGGATCACTCCGCCAATTGTTCCTTCCCATGTTTTCTTTGGTGATATTTTTGTCAATGGAGTTTTTCCGATCATTGAGCCAACCAGGTAAGCCATCGTATCATTCATCCAGATACTGATCATAATAAGCATTGGAAAGAATAATCCACTTACTACAAATGCATTACCATGGACATAAATGGTAGCGACGTATTGATAAAGATCCATCACCAATCCCCAACTCAAGGAGATATAAATGAAACCCAGCGCAGCTATACCGATCGCTTTTGGTTTAATAATATTTTTCTGAAAAATACCTATCAGCAACAAACAAAAACCTGCTGCGGAAACGGGTAATGAAATATTCTCCCGTAATCCATATCCATTTACCTGGTACTGCGGTCCGCAAAACCAAAGCATCAATCCATAACCCGCTACCATAAAGCCTAGTTTGATATACGGATGAAAAACGGTTTGATGAATTTTTTCCAGTAATCTTAAATATTCCCACCAGCAACCAAATTGAATAATGGAAAATAAAATGAGAAAGCTCCATTGATTCCACAACAATCCACCCAGCATCACTCCCACAAAAATCAGGGAGGAGATAGTTCTTACACGAAAAGTTTGCCAGTTGAATGCCATGTGTAATAAATTATTCAGGTCGCCGGTTGGCTGTAGATATTCTTTTAAATACAATAAATAATCCAATCACTATTATCACAACAAGGATACCCCATGATGATTGAGTAGTGGATGTATCGCTTTTTATAATCTCACGTACAGGCTTACCCTTTTGCATATAGACAAATAGAACAGTCAATGAGATCGCATTGTTTAAAAAGTGTGCAAGGATACTCAACCATAATTTTCCGGAATAATAATAAATGGCGCCAAGGACAACACCTAAAAAGAAACGAAAAAGGAATCCATAAAAAGATTCATGCGCCAGGCTGAACAAAATACTCACGATTATAATGGCTAACCATGGGTTTTTAGTACCTCTGGACAAAAAATTCTGTAACCCGCCGCGAAATAATGTTTCCTCACACAAGGCTGGTATAAAGGCCATGACAACAAGCGCTATAATATAATCTACTCCATTCCTGAGATTGATGATCGCTTCTACCTGGTTATTATAGCTATCTTCTAACCTGTCAAAACGGATCTTCCATGCTTCAGGAATAGGGATATGATGATTGAAATAAGAAAGTGAGGTGCCGACGATCAGGGAGGCGCCAAGTATCAATATGGTCAGGCCTACCTGTTCTGCTTTTATATTCCTGGAAAAACCCAGTAATTGAAGCGGTTTACGGTTCAGCATCGTTGCGGTAACAACAGCCGGAATGAAAAACCCTACCACTGCATTGACCGCCTGCATGACTTTCAGTGTAGTTGCATAGGCCGGATTGGGGTTTTCAATATTTTTTTTCATTACCTCAATGCTGGTTCCCGTCATCCACTGCCATACAGAAATATCTAATAATGAAGCGAAGATCAATCCCGCTACTGCGAAAGCAATCAGTATAAAGAAACCCGCCAGATAAGAAATTCCCTTCGAATGATTGTCGTACATGTATTTCGGTAATTAACCTGTAAATTTGCAGGCTGCAAAAATAGATGACAGTTGGCAGATGACAGATTAAGTCAGGGTTTTATTTTCCATCAGCTGTCAACACTACCAGATGGTAAAAATAGGCAACATATCATTACCGGATTTTCCGCTGCTCCTCGCCCCTATGGAAGATGTGAGCGACCCTCCTTTCCGTGCTGTTTGCAAGGACAATGGAGCCGATCTCATGTACACCGAATTTATTTCCAGCGAAGGCTTGATCCGCGATGCGATCAAAAGCCGGAAAAAGCTGGACATTTTCGATTATGAGCGACCTGTTGGCATCCAGATCTTCGGTGGCGATGAAGAAAGTCTTTCTCTTGCTGCAAAAATCGTAGAAGTTACCAATCCCGATCTGCTCGATATCAATTTTGGCTGCCCCGTAAAAAAAGTAGCGCTTCGTGGCGCCGGTGCCGGTGTATTGAAAGATATTGACCTGATGGTGCGACTGACATCTGCAGTGGTGAGATCAACTTCATTACCCGTGACTGTAAAGACGCGTCTCGGATGGGATGATAAAACAAGAAATATCGAAGAGGTAGCTGAACGCTTACAGGATGTCGGCATCAAAGCATTGGCTATTCATGGTCGTACGCGTACACAGATGTATAAAGGTGAAGCAGACTGGACACTGATCGGTAAGGTCAAAAACAATCCACGGATACAGATTCCAATCTTTGGCAACGGAGATATTGATTCACCGGAAAAAGCGATAGAATATAAAAATCGTTATGGTGTTGATGGC